>JAZFXQ010000115.1:0-2166 GCA_036448795.1 Candidatus Margulisiibacteriota bacterium
GGGGCAGGATCAAGATGTTATTCTTTTCCTGCAGCACGAAGTTCACGGTGGTACTCATGCCCGCGCGGAAGAAAGCTGGGACCCTTCCCGGAAGAACATCTACTTCGTAGATCGTGACATTGCTCACGATTTTGGATTCAAAAGCAATATGCTCCACCTTGCCTGCGATGGTTTTTCCGGGATAAGCGTCCAGCTCGACATTCACCGGCTGTCCCAATCGGATATTTCCAATATCGGTCTCATCCACCTGGGCTTTGACGATCAAATAATCTGCCATGACCAGAATGGGGTCGTTCATGGAAACAGTCTGCCCTGGCTCAACTGCGCGTTGGATAATAAAACCGTTCAAGGGCGCCATGATCGGGGTCGGTTTATAAACATCCTCCCAGCGCTTGACTTCTGCTTCGCCTTTGGCCCGGGCAGCATCCAGCAAGGCCGCTCTGTCAGAGGAGCTCATCCAGGCCAGGATCTGTCCTTTCTTAACGCTTTGCCCTTCCTTTACCTGGACCCTATCGATCCGTCCGGCAATGGGCGGCTTGATCTCCAGTCTATTCCTGGGCTCAACGATCCCGGTCGAGGGTATCTCTGCCTTGATGCTTCCAACTTCAACCCTGACCGTCTTAAGTTGTTCCTCTTTTTTGCCCGCGCAGGAACTTAGCAATAAGACCAGACCCAACATTCCGGCTAATATTTTAAATTTCATTTTACGTACCCTCCATAAGTTTTATGCCATAAGGCTTCGGCCAGCAAAGCGCCCTTTTGGGCGTTGAGCAGGCCGGTCTGGGCCCGGATGTTATTATTTTCGATGCGGTACCATTCATCATATAGGGCCAGGCCGTTCAAGTATTTGGCGGTAGTGATCTTGGCGCGCTCCCTGCTTGCGGCTAAAGAGATCCTGGTCAGCTCAAGCGCTTCCAGGGCATCGATATAATCCTCATAAGTTTGCTCCAGGCTGTAGCGCAGGTCCTTCACGGATCGATCAAAATCCTCCTTCGCCTGATCAAGTTCGACCCCGGAGATAACGCGCTCCGCGATATTGCTTCCGCCCGGAAAGAAGGAGTAGGAGAGGTTCAGGCTCCAGGACGTATCTTCTTTTTCAGGAGGCCAGTCCGAGCCGCTCTTCCTGTAATTGCCCCTTAGAGAGAGAGAGGGAAGGAATCCGGAAATGCTGGACTTCTGTGAGAGCTCTGCCAGATGCAATTGTTTTCTGGCAATGACGTAAGAAGGAGTTACATCTATTAACTTATCGAGATCAACCGCAGGGGGTTTTTTAAATCCTTCCTTTTCCTCAACTTTGTCTACGTTCGCCTGCAGAAGCTGTGAGAGTTTTAGTTTTGCAAGCTTCAAATTCCTCCTGGCTGAAGCCAGATCATATTCAGCTTCCGCCTGGTCGGCCTGAGTAGTCATTAGGTTTCCTTTATCTTCTTTTCCGCTTTCATAGCGCAGCTGGATCAGGCTCGTGTTTTCTTTTCGTTGTTTGAGTATCTTTTCCAAAAGATTAATCTCTTCCTGAGTGTAAAGTACATCAAGGAAGGCTGAACGCAGATCATAGAAGACCGATGCCTGTGTGGATCTCTGGTTTGCCTTTTGATATTCCACGTTTGCGGAAGCGGACTGGATGCCATAGATGCCTTCCATTCCCTTGAACAGATACTGGGTGGCGGAAAGATCGTACCGATAAGTCCTGGAGCTGGCGGAAGTGGTAGGTGTCAGGCTCTCGGTCATGGAGGCGCCGGCTGAAAGCTGGGGCAGAAAAGCGCTGATGGCTTTGCGGTAAGTCCACTCGGACGCCTCAACTTCCTTTTGCGCGCTGACCAATTCATGGCTGTTCTGTTCGGCGATCGAGAGCGCTTCGTTCCAGTCCAAGGCAAAAACATTCGTACAGAGGGCGACCGCAAGTAAGATGACAAAAAAAACAAATGCTTTCACTAAAGTTGACCTAGATAATACAATGCGTTCAGATACTCAGGGCTGTTTAAATCTGGTATCAAACTGCTGTTATATGAGTTGTCAAGCAAGGGTTGAACATCAGAGCTCTCCAAAATTCCCCGGGCCTGTAAACTTTGCAGAGAGGCCTGGTTGCTCGTCATAAAAAACGAGAAGGGATCATGCTTATCATCCTCATCTTCATCATCGTTGGTAGATGAGATGAGATCATTCAGCATT
>JAZFXQ010000116.1:0-8567 GCA_036448795.1 Candidatus Margulisiibacteriota bacterium
GAAGCATCTGGAAATGGCAATTTGCTCTGATCTTCAGCCAGGACCAGCGTCTGCCCGATGCGAGCCAGAAAATCGCGCCCGCACTGATCAATATCATAACTCACAACATCAAAGCCGCGGTTCTTCAACAAATAAGTCATTTGCCCCAGACCGCAACCCCAATCCAATAACCGGCCCTTCGGCAAATAACGCTTGATCCGGTCGGAGCGTTTAATATAGCGGCCGATTCCCAGATCTGATGCGACATGCGGGTTCAAGTCCGCGTTTTCATTTGACAGCAATTCTTTTAGATCCAACAATTCGTCTCGCATCACAACTCCACTCCCCAATAGGACTCGCCCAGCCTGGCCGCGACATCGATCACCCGAAAACCATTGGCCCGCAGAGGATTCTTGCCTTTTAAGACCACCGCATTCTTATTTTTGACCTCAGCAATATTCGACACTTTCTCATAATCAAAGCCCTTGAGGGCAAGCTCGATAATATCCGCCAGGTCATCGTTGCCCAGGATCGCAAATTGTCTCTGGCCGTTGTTATATTCCTCAAGCACGATCTTGGCTATTTCTTCCTTGACCCTTCTCACCAGATCGATGGTTTTATAAATATATTTATAGGATTTTGCGGCCTTTTCAGAAAAACCTTTGGGAGTTAATATATATTCGACTTTTTTAGGGTTTAAATTTTTGGTTTTGACTGCACCACGTTTAACCAAACGCTTGAGGATAATATTGACTGCTCCGAGGGATAGGTTCGTCTTTCTGGAAAGGTCTCTCTGAGTGAGACTGCTTTCTTTAGAAATTTCTTCGATGATTTTAAACTCGTTTTCGTTGGCCATAGCTAATGTTCAAATAATGTTCAATATATGAACATTATAGCATTGAGGGTGATTTTGTCAAGTGGTTTAACATGAAAAGAACCGACAATTTCATTGTCGGGCCGAGCGAAACAAGCTGATTCACGACACTAAAAGTGTCGGTTCCAACAAAATTACTTACCGTACCATTCTTTATAAAAAGATTGAAATTCCTTCTGCTTCTCCTTGATCCTCTCCCACCACTCCCGATTATTATAAAACCAGCGGATGGTCTTGCGGAGACCCTCCTCAAAGTCCGTCTTTGGCATCCAGCCCAATTTTTTAAGCTTTGAACAATCAAGAGAATACCTGCGATCATGGCCCGGCCGATCTTTAACAAACTCGATCAAATCCTCAGATTTGCCCAACTCCTTTAAAATCATTTTTGTGATCTCAAGGTTCTGCCGCTCACTTTCACCCGCAATATTGTAGATCTCCCCTTCTCTTCCCTTTTGCAGAACAAGATCGATCGCCTCACAATTATCCTCCACATAAAGCCAGTCACGCACATTCTTGCCGTCGCCATAAAGAGGCAAGTGCTTGTCCTGCAAGGCGTTGGTAATAAAAAGCGGGATGACCTTTTCAGGGTAATGATATGGCCCATAATTATTGGAAGAGCGGGTGATGATCGCCGGCAGATCATAAGTCTTAAAATAGGCTCGGGCTAAAAGATCTCCGCCCGCTTTGGAGGATGCATAGGGAGAATTGGGATGAAGCGGTGAATCTTCAGTAAACGATCCATGTTCGATGCTGCCATAAACTTCGTCAGTAGAGATATGGAGATAGCGCTTGATCTTAAACTTCTTTACGGCCTCTAATAGAACATAAGTCCCATAAACATCAGTTTGAACAAATGATCCAGCAGACAAGATCGACCGGTCCACATGGGTCTCTGCCGCGAAGTTAATAATTGCATCCACAGAGTCAACTAAACCAATGGCTTTTTCAACCGCGGCTGGATCGCAAATGTCGCCCTTGTAGAATTTATAGCGGAGATCTCCTTCCAGGTCTTTGAGATTTTCGAGGTTGCCGGCATAGGTAAGTTTATCCAGATTTATTATTTCATCTTCAGGGTGTTTAGAAAGGATATAATGAATGAAGTTGCTGCCAATGAAGCCGGCCCCGCCGGTGACCAGGAGTTTCACAATTGTATCTTTCCCTCGGCCAAAAGTGTGGCGCGTTCAAATGATTCAAAAGTCCCGGCATCCGTCCACCAACCGCTCAAAATATCATAAGCTAATCTATCTTTTTGCATGTAAGCTCGATTCACATCTGAGATCTCGAGTTCCCCTCTTTTGGAAGGTTTTAGTTTACGAATAATTTCAAAAACCTCAGGGTCATAGAAATAGACTCCAGTTATAACATACTTGCTCTTGGGCTTTTTGGGCTTTTCTTCGATAGAGACGATCTTCCCATCCTTTACCTCCACCACTCCAAATCTCTCTGGATCTGAAACATCTTTGATCAAGACCCGGGCACCTTTTTTCTGTTTCTTAAAAGCCAGAGCAAAGGGCCTCAAATCATCCTCAAAGATATTATCTCCCAAGATAACCGCTATCTGATCCAGGTCAACAAAGCTCTCTGCCAGAGCGAGAGCCTGGGCGATCCCGCCCGCTTGATCCTGGACTTTATAAGTAAAGCGGCACCCGAAATCTTTTCCGCTTCCCAGCAGGCTCACAACGTCTCCCATGTGTTCAACTCCGGTAACGATCAAGATCTCTTCGATCCCGATCTCGACCAGTTTGCCAATCGGATGGTAGATCATGGGCTTTCTGGCCACCGGGAGAAGATGCTTGTTGGTGACTTTGGTCAGCGGAAAAAGACGAGAACCGGTACCACCGGCCAGGATAATTCCCTTCATTTTCCAAGAACCTCTTTTTGCTTCTTTATCAATTTCAGAATGCCTTCTTTTGCCAGCTCAAGCATCCGGTCCAACTCCTCCTGAGTAAAAGGCTTGCTTTCCGCGGTTCCCTGGACTTCGACAAATTTGCCGGATTCGGTCATGACCACGTTCATATCTACCTCGGCTTTCAGATCCTCACTGTAAGGCATATCTACCATCACAACTCCATCAATGATCCCGACACTGACCGCGGCAAGATATTCTCTGACGGGATCCCCCTCTATCATCTTCTGCTTCCGAAGATACTTAAGGGCGTCCATTAAAGCTACAAAGGCCCCGGTTATGGCAGCGGTGCGCGTCCCGCCATCCGCCTGAATCACATCTGAATCAATATAAATGCTTCTCTCTCCAAGCTTATCAAGATCAACCACCGCGCGCAGCGACCTCCCGATCAATCGCTGGATCTCGTGGGTCCTGC
This sequence comes from Candidatus Margulisiibacteriota bacterium, assembly GCA_036448795.1. Lineage (GTDB taxonomy): Bacteria > Margulisbacteria > WOR-1 > O2-12-FULL-45-9 > O2-12-FULL-45-9 > JAZFXQ01. The sequence continues at coordinate 3,175 of JAZFXQ010000116.1, forward strand.
CCCGCGGTCTACCATGCTCACGACCGGTACGCTCAAGCGTAGCCCGCGGAAGCATGGCATACTCTGCCGTGACCCATCCTTGTCCGGTCCCTCTTCTAAAAGGCGGAACATTTTCTGCTACCGAAGCGGTACAAATAACCTTGGTATTGCCCATCTCGATCAGAACAGATCCTTCAGGATATTTAAGATAATTTCGGGTGATCTTTATGGGACGGATCGCTTTTTCGGACCTTCCATCTTCCCTCTTCATTTACTCTCCTCGCTTTTGGCTAACCTGTCCCGGCCGGCCTTGATGGTGCGCAGGATGCGTGTAGAAGTGGCTTCCAGATTTGCCAAAACCTCATCCGCATATTTATCTGACCCTTCCCTGATCTCCTTGGCCATCTCATAGGCCTGCTGTAAAACCTCAACTGCTTTGACCTCGCCCTGGGATCGGCCTTCGATCATTTCCCTTTCCGGGCCGCTTACCCTTTCCTGGCCAGCACTTTCTTGAAAGTGCTGGGCCCCCTGCTTTGCAGCAATAGCCTCCTTAGCTAATCCGCCCCCGCCTTGAATAACCAGTCTCATCTTATCGATTACCGCTAAAATTTTATCCTCATTAATGATTATCTTCTTAGTCAGCGGTATTTTAGTTCCGTCCAGGATCATTGATTCAAGGGTATCCAATAAACCTAATATTTCCATGATTTATACCTCCGTTCAATATTAACTAATGTAGCGGCAGTCTTTAGACTGCCATCTATTATATGTGGCGACCTAAAGGTCGCCGCTACGTTTTTTTCAATTTCTTCGCTACCGGAGCAGGGACCAGCTCAGTTATATCCCCGCCCAAACGCGCGATCTGCTTCACAAAACTCGAAGAAAGGTACGAATATCTATAATCCGTCATAAAGAATAAGGTCTCAATTTCAGGCGCCATCTTGCGGTTGGTGAGCGCCATCTGAAATTCATAGTCAAAATCAGAAACCGCCCGAAGCCCCCTTACAATGATATTCGCATTTTTCTCTCGCGCATAATTCACCAAAAGACCATCAAAACTCTCAACCGCTGCATTCTTGTATTCAGCCAGAGAGTTTTTAAGCATCTCCACGCGCTGATCCAAAGAAAACTCAGGCTTTTTCTCAGGATTGCGGATCACGGCCACGATCACTTTGTCGAAAAGCTGGCCCGCTCTTTGGATGATGTCGATATGACCATTGGTTACCGGATCAAAGCTGCCCGGATAAATTGCCACTTTCATAAAATGTTAAAACCGTTTCCCCATATCTTGTTTCTCGACAGCTCTTGAGATTACCGTATTTCTCCTGCAACTTGGACTGCTTTCTATGTTCAGCAATTACTAATCCTGATTTCCTTAACAGATCCATCTGGCCTAATTTAACAAGGGCCTTCTCAAGAACCGGGCTATCATAGGGCGCTCCCAGGAAAATTATATCAAACTGGGCCTGCTTGCGGTCTAACAGATTTAAAGCCCGAATAACGTCTACCGCATAAACCTCGGCTCGGTCAGAAAAACCAGCGTTCTTGAGATTCTCCCTTATAATTTCAACCGCCTTGCGATTGAGCTCAACTAAGATCGCGATCTTAGCCCCGCGTGATAAGGATTCTATTCCTACTGCGCCTGACCCGGCAAAGAGATCCAGGAAATAGCAATCTACAATTTTGCCTCTTAAAATATTAAAAAGGGCTTCTTTAGCCTGGTCAGTTAAGGGTCGCGAATGTTTCGGTGCTTTTAGCTTTTTTCCCTTGGCTTTTCCAGATATAACGCGCATAATTCAAATCTTCCGCAATCAACTCAAACGCTGCAGTTCTTGCCTCGCGTAGGATTTTCTCGTCCCTGATTATATCAGCTACTCGAAAGATTGGCAAACCGCTTTGTCGGGTACCATAAAAATCGCCCGGGCCGCGCAGTCTCAGGTCGACCTCAGCGATGTGAAAGCCATCGCTTGAATCAAGCATGGCTTTGATCCGAGTTCTGGCCTCCCCTGTTTTCGCCTCCGCGACCAGAAAACAATAAGATTGTTCAGCACCCCGGCCTATCCTTCCCCGCAGCTGATGCAATTGCGACAGCCCAAAGCGCTCAGCATGCTCGATCACCATAATCGTCGCATTCGGAATGTCGATGCCGACTTCGATGACCGTGGTTGAAACCAAGATATGAATTTTTTCGGATTTGAAATCCCTCATGATCCTGCCCTTCTCTTCACCCTTCAATCTTCCATGCATAAGGCCGACGCTATATTCCGGAAAAATATCCTTTTGCAAACGCCCTGCTTCATCCATAGCCGCCTTAAGATCTACTTTTTCAGATTCCTCAACCAGGGGACAAACCACAAATATCTGCCTCCCCTCCTTGATCCTCTCCCGCATAAATTCATAGGCACCGCTCCGTTTATTTTCCGAGACAAAAAAGGTTTTAACCGGTGTTCTTCCAGGCGGCATTTCATCGATCACAGAACGGTCAAATTCTCCGTAGAGGGTCAAAGCCAGGGATCTGGGGATGGGAGTAGCAGTCATGACTAAAACATCAGGCGTAATTGCTTTCTTCACTAAATTTGCGCGCTGCAGAACCCCGAAGCGATGCTGCTCGTCAATGATCACCAAACCCAGTTTTTCAAAACCGACCTTTTCTTGAATCAAGGCGTGGGTACCGATAACTAAGTCCACTGTCCGCCGTCCACTCTCAACCGTTTTCTTCGAGGTACTAGCAGTCAATAATTCGGCTTTAACGTTCAAACCCTTAAACATTTTGACTAATTTAGCATAGTGCTGCTGCGCCAGGATCTCGGTGGGCGCCATAATGGCCACCTGATAACCATTCTGGATCGCAATCAGAGCAGCCATAGCTGCAATCACTGTTTTTCCTGAACCCACATCCCCCTGAAGCAATCGGTTCATGGGATGAGGGTTCTGCATATCGAACAAAATTTCAGTTAAAACTCTCTCCTGAGCGGAAGTCAGCTTAAAGGGCAGAGACCCCCGGAAATCATTTAATGCCTCGTGATCAAGGTCAAAAACAATACCCTCTTTAGCTTTTAAGGACTTCCTGCGCAATCCTAATCCAAGCTGAAAAACAAAGAAGTCATCGAAAGCCAGCCTGCGGCGCGAAGGTTCAACCCTGGATAATTTTTCTGGAAAATGTAAATTATCGATCGATTCGGAAAGATCACACAATTTATACTTATCACGAACATTCTCAGGCAACCATTCCTCGATCTCGCTGAGATGGTTTCTTAAGGCGGTTTCCACAATACTTCTCAACTTCTTAGGGTAGATCCCCTCTGTTAAGGGATAGATCGGAACGATCTTAGGGTTCACTCCGGTATCGATCTCAAAATCACGAACAGAGATCTGGAGAACACTTTCGAAGCTGGAAAATTCAACCTTTCCTGTAACAAAGAGCTTCATTCCTCTGCGCAAGAGCTTAACCAAATAGGGCTGATTAAACCAAACCGCCTGGATCGATCCAGAGCGATCAGAAATAACTGCCTTCAATATCGAAAAGCGATTCCGGGTCAGCTGATGATCGACCCTTATCACTTCGCCACGGATCACTTCAAAATCCGAGGGATTTAACGCGCCAATGGATTTGATTTTTGTGCGATCCTCATAGTCGCGCGGGAAAAAATAGATGAGATCCTGGATGGTTTCGACCCCGAGCCTTCGAAGAAGTTTGGCGATCTTAGGACCAACGCCTTTAAGATATTGGACTGGGGTCTCTAACTTCACATTTGTCATTTTATCATAGTTATGCTACACTATAAATAATATGAGTAAGCGATGTTTTGTTTGCGGGAAAAAGCCTCGAACCGGTATGACGGTCTCGCACAGCATGCGCCACACCAAGCGCAAATGGTTCCCCAATTTGCAGAAAATACGTATCCTGATCGACGGAAAAAAGAGACAAGAATACGTCTGCACCAAGTGTATAAAAGCGGGGAAAGTAACTAAAGCTCTCTAAACTCTATTCCCCCTTCTCGTGTTTAAAGCGTGAAGTAGAAATCTCATCCATAAATTTAGTCTCTAATTCCTGCATGATCTTCTTGTATTCATCGAGTTTCTTCTCTTTGTGTTTCTCCATGATTTTTTTATCTTTCATGGAGGCCACCAACCGCGCGCGCTGCTCTTCCAGTACCTTGCTGGCCTCGATCACCTTTTCAACCTGGCTATCCAGATCATCTTTTAACACATCCAAGTGAGCCTTTCTTCTTAAAACTTTGGTAAAATCTGAAATCGGACCGCGCTTGAAAACCCCGCGCAGTTCCTCTTCTTTGCCCTTCTTTTCCCGCTCAATGGCCTCTTCCCTTTCTTTCTCTGTGAGATAGGTCCTTTTCTTATCGGCAAATTTTTCCTGCTCTTTCTTTTCCTTGATCGCTCTTACTTTAAGAACTGACTCAAGCCCATATTTAAATTTTTTGCCCGGTCTTGGTTTTTTGGCCATAGCTCAATCCCCTACATAAAGATCCCGACCAGCTGATTGACCGTTTCTTCAAAGTTGACTTTTTCAAATGTCCCCTGTTTCAAGAGATTGTTCACCTGCTCGATCTTAGAAAGCGCATAATCGATCTTGGGATTGCTTCCCTTAACGTACGCTCCAATATTAATCAGATCCTCAGCCTCGGAATAACGCGCCAGCACTTCTCTGAGTTTTCCAGCCGCCTGTCTTTGTTCATCCGAGACCAGATTGACCATCAGTCGCGAAACACTGTGCGGAACGTCGATAGCTGGATAATGGTTGCGGGCCGCCAGATCGCGGGAGAGCACAATGTGCCCGTCCAAAATTGAGCGGGAATGGTCCGCAATCGGTTCATTCATGTCATCACCTTCAACCAAAATGGTGTAGAAAGCAGTAATGGTTCCTACCACTGAAGTTCCCGAACGCTCCATGAGCCTGGGCATAAGCGCAAAGACCGAAGGGGTATACCCCTTGGTGGTGGGCGGTTCTCCGGCAGCTAAACCGATCTCCCGCTGGGCCATGGCAAAGCGGGTCACGGAATCCATCATGAGTATCACCTTTTTGTTCTGGTTTCGAAAATATTCCGCAATAGCGGTCGCCACAAAGGCCGCTTTCAAACGGATCAAGGGAGGCTGATCAGATGTGGCTACCACCACCACTGATTTCTTAAGACCTTCTTCTCCCAATGATTCCTCGATAAAGTCGCGCACCTCTCTTCCGCGCTCACCGACCAGGGCGATCACGTTCACATCCGCCTCGGCATTTCTGGCGATCATTCCCATCAGAGTTGATTTTCCCACACCTGAACCAGCAAAAATCCCGATCCTTTGTCCGCGACCTATGGTAAGCATGCCATCAATGGCACGGATCCCTACCCTCATAACCTCTGTTACACGGGGGCGCTTAACCGGATCAGGGGGATCAGCATCCAGAGGAG
>JAZFXQ010000117.1:0-11170 GCA_036448795.1 Candidatus Margulisiibacteriota bacterium
TGCAACGTTTTCACAAAGTTTTTATCGTCGGAACCAGAGGCACAGAAAGAGGAAAAATCGTGCTTTCCCTGAAGAACTTTAGCTGCTTTCCTCATGGCGGCCAGATCAAGCTTGGGTTTTACATGCCAGACAAGCTTTCGATAAAAAGGAGGGAGAATCTCTCCATTGTAGATCAAATATTCATACACCTTGGTCTTTGGAGAGTAGCGGGCATGAAAACCCCGTGCCTGTTCCCGCGCCTTAATAACTCGGATCTCTTCCGGCAAACAACTATTCAAGGCAGCTGCGATCCTGGAGGTCGGGATAGAGCTCTTTATTCGGAAATTGATGACCTGGCAAAGGGCATGCACCCTTGCATCCGTTCGTGAAGCATTAATGATCTTTACGCGGGTCTTGAAAATTTTAAAGAGGGCTTTTTCGATCTCTCTTCGGATAGATCTTTTGCCCGGCTGAAGCTCAAAACCACAGAAGTTCGTTCCATCGTATGCGAGGGTTAATTTGATGTTACGCACTCAGATTTGATTCAAAGCTGCCTTAACGCCCTTGCCGACCTCAACCTTGGCACCGAGCTTTTCAAAGAGAAGCTCGATTGAGGCGATCGCAGCGATCAGGTCAAGTTTATCAACATATCCAAGATGGCCCATGCGGAACAATTTGCCTTTCAGGTCGCCCTGCCCTGGAGCCAACTCCACGCCGAACATATTGCGGCTTTCAGAGCGGACCTTCTCAGCATCTACCCCATCCGGCGGGAAGATCGCGGTGACCGCAGGCGAAGCACAGGCATCATCCGCCAGAAGCTTACAACCGATAGCCTTGAAACCATTTCTTACGATTTCTTTGTTGTTCGCATGGCGCGCAAAGATATTCTCCAAGCCCTCTTCCTTGATCATTTTTAAGGCCTCGTGCATGCCAAAAATAATAGATTCAGGAGGAGTGGTGTAAGTCTGCCCTTTATCCGCGAATTTCTTCTGATTTTTAATGTCCCAGTAGTGTTTGGGAAGTTTAGAATTGTCGTAGGCCTTCCAGGCTTTGGCTGACATGGACACCGCAGCCAGTCCGGGTGGAACCATGAAGGCCTTTTGTGAGCCGGAAACTACAACATCCAGTCCCCACTCATCAGTCTTTAAATCTGCGGCTAATAGCCCGGAAACTGCATCGACCTCAATTAATGCATCCGGATGGGATTTGCGGACCACCTCAGCCAGGGCTTTAACATCATTGATAACTCCGGTCGAGGTCTCATTCTGCGCCATAAAGACCGCTTTGAACTCTTTCTTATTGTCCTTGGCCAGTTCAGCTTCTAAAGCCTTCGGACCGCAGGCCTTACCCCGCTCTACTTTCAAATCTGTTACTTCAACACCATAAGCCTTGGCGATCTTTATCCAGCGCTCACCAAAGTTGCCAATATTAACGAATAGGGCCTTATCTCCTGCTGATAAAGTATTAACTACCGCCGTCTCCATTCCACCGGTACCCGAGCAGGGATAGACCATGACATCGTTCTTGGTTTGGTAAGCCCACTTCAGTCCTTCGATCACCTCTCCCAGGATCTTTGAGAAGCCCGGACCGCGATGCCCGATCATCTCGTGGTTCATGGCTGACAGAATACGGGTCGGAATGGGTGTGGGACCGGGGATCATGAGATATTGTTTTAGTGGTTTCTTTTCAGCCATTGAAGCCCCCCTTTAATCTCTCTTCCAATAGACTTCCGCGAACTTTTCGCCCTCGCGGAAATTAAAGCGATGCTCTCCTTTATAAGCCCGATGCAGGGCCTTGCCGATCCGCAGGGCTAAATTATGATCCGTGGTTTCAACCAGAATGCCGCCCTCGGTTTTCTCGATCTTTTTGAGACGTGCATGCGAATTCCTTTGTTCTGCCAACTTCCCCTCATGTTTTACTAAATTAAGAACGTCCTCTTCATGATCAAGAATAAAAGACCCGGATATTTTTACCACCCCGCCCAGCTCTGCCTCCGGATTTCTCCATTGCTCGTAGCGGACACCTTTTTCTCTTCCAATTGGTCCTCGTGGCATATAAATTACCTCTTTGTATACTGGAAGGCTCTCCGGGCACGCTTCAGGCCGTATTTCTTGCGTTCTTTCATGCGCGGATCGCGCCGCAGCAAACCTTCTCTCTTCAACTTTAGTCTGAAATCAGGATTTACTTGGAGCAGGGCCCGGGCAACTCCCAGCGAAACCGCCATGGCCTGTCCGGGAATCCCTCCGCCGAAAGCTTCAACCTCTACATCATAATTTTCTCGGGTATTTGTGACCATCAAAGGACGGGTCGCCTGATATTCAAGCAGTTTCCGTCCGCAAAAATATTCGGAAAAAGCCTTGCCGTTTAGAACTATGTTTCCGCTGCCGGGCTTAAGAGAGACCTTGGCTACGGCTTCTTTTCGGCGGCCGGTTCCATAATAGCGCGGCCCCTGGCCCTTTTCTCTTTTAGGCTTTCGGACAGCCTTTTCATCAGGTTGAACAACCACTTCCGGAGGCGGCGCAGCCACCAGCTTTTCAGCCGCAACTTCCTTGGTCCGAATCTCTTCCTTCTTGACCGCTTTCTTTTTCCGGGGAGCTTTCTTTACCGCCTTGGTTTTCTTTTTTTCAGCCATAATGTTTACACCTCGAGTTTCTGCATTTTCTGGGCCTGATGGGGATGCTTCTCTCCCGCGTAGATCTTGAGCTTCTTTATAATCTGCCTGCCCAGCCGATTCTTGGGAAGCATGCCGGCCACTGCAAGCCTGAGCACTCTTTCGGGATTTTTCTCCATCATCTTTTCAAAACTTAATAATTTATCTCCGCCTGGATAACCGGAGTGGGTAAAGTACAACTTTTGCTCCCCCTTCTTGCCGGTTACCCGCAGCTTGGCGGCATTAATGACCACCACATAATCGCCGCAGTCAGCCTGCGGAGAAAAAATGGGCTTGTGTTTTCCGCGAAGGTAAGTGGCGATCTTGGTGGACATCCTTCCCAGAACTTTTCCGGAAGCATCCACCACATACCAATCCCTTTTAAAGCCTTCCTTTTTAGCAAATACAGTTTTATTCTTTTTCATCTATACGCCCCTATAACAATTCCAGGATCGCCATGGGAGCGGCATCCCCCTTGCGAAATCCGGTCTTAACGATCCGCGTAAAACCGCCCGCTCTTCCCTCAAAACGTTCCGGAAAAGTCTTGAAAATGTTCGAAACGATCTTTTTTTCTCTCAATATCGATTGAACCTGCCTTCGAGCAGCCAAATTGTTTCGCTTGGTCAAGCCAATCAACTTTTCAGCCACCCTGCGCGCCTCCTTTGCTCGGGTAAGGGTTACCCCCACCCGCCCATAGAGAAAGAGGGAACGCACCATGCCTCGCAGCATGGCCAGCCTCTGATCGGTGGCTTTGCTTAATTTTCTATTCCCCTTACAGTGCCTCATTCAGCCTTTCCCCCCTTGAGAGTCAGCTTGTATTCAGACAATTTATCCCGCACCTCATCCAGTGATTTCGCCCCGAAATTCTTGAATTTCATCAGATCCTCCACTGAATTTGATATCAGTTCTTCCACGCTCTTGATGTCCGCTTTCTTTAAACAGTTGAGCGAACGGGCCGAGAGCTCCAGATCTTCAATATTCATCTCCAAAACCGACTCCGAGACCTCCACTTTTCCTTCGGCTTCCACTCCCAAAATATCCACCTTTTCTCCCAGGTGCACAAAAAGGTCAACATGCTTGGCCAAGATTTTCGAGCTTTCTTTAACCGCATCATCCGGGCGAATGCTTCCGTTTGTCCAGACCGAGAGGATCAAGCGATCATAATTTATTTCCTGGCCGACCCGGACTTCCTCGGTTGAAAGATTTACCTTAAGAACCGGAGTAAAGACCGAATCCGTAGGTATATAGCCCACCGCTAAATTCGGTTTTTTGTTCCTTTCCGCTGAAACATAGCCCTTGCCCCGCTCAACCATCATTTCCATTTCCAGCTTGCCCGAGCTATCCAGAGTAGCTATCTTATGATCAGGGTTGATGATCTCTATCTCGGCATCATGCTCGATATCCCCGGCTTTGACCTCTCCCTTGCCCTTGGCCTTGAGGGTGATGAGCTTGGGCTGCTCAGAATGGGAACGGATAACAATTTCCTTTAGATTGAGCAGGATCTGCAAAACATCTTCCGAAACCCCGGCTATGGTCGAAAAAGGATGCACCACCCCCTCGATCTTGACCGCGGTGACGGCCGCCCCATAAAGCGAAGAAAGCAGCACCCTTCTCAGAGAATTTCCCAGAGTTGCCCCGTAGCCGCGCTCGAGCGGCTCCACCACAAACTGTCCATACCGGTCAGAAACTTCTGAAACTCTTACCCAGGGCTTTTCTCCGATGCTAATCATCATCTATTTCCTCCTTTTACGCATTATTAACGCGAATAATACTCAACGATCAAATGGTCTTCCAAAACCGTGTCAATCTCCTCGCGCTTGGGAATGGAAGACACTTTGCCTTCTATTTCTCCGGTGAGCGTTAACCAGGCCGGAGGAGTATGATCCGGAAATTTTTCACGCACTGCTTTGACCAAAGGAACATATTTTGGCCTAATTTTTATAACCTCACCCTCCCTTACTTGATAGGAAGGAACATCCACTTTGTGGCCACCTACCTCGGTTCCGCCATGCCCCACCATCTGGCGCGCCATCTGCCGGGAGGAGGCAAAACCCAGGCGAAAGACAACATTATCCAAACGTCTCTCCAAAAACTCAAGCAATTTATCGCCAGTGGCCCCTTTTTTGCGCGCAGCTTCCTCAAAGTATTTTTCAAACTGGCGCTCGGTCAGCCCGTAAATTCTTCTGGCCTTCTGTTTTTCCCTGAGCCGGATACCATACTCAGATGCCCGAACTGGAATCCGCCCATGCTGTCCAGGGGCATAGGAACGTCGCGTATAGGGGCATTTTTCAGAAAAACACTTCTCCCCTTTTAAAAAGAGCTTCTCCCCTTCGCGCCGGCAAAGTTTGCAGCTTGCCTCGGTGTGTCTGCCCATCAGACCCTTCTCCTCTTTGGCGGACGACAACCATTATGCGGAATGGGTGTTACATCCTTGATTGAATTTATCTCAAGACCGGCCGACTGAAGCGCTCGAATAGCTGTCTCTCTCCCGGATCCCGGTCCTTTTACCAGAACGTTCACCTCTCTGACCCCTGATTCCAAGGCCTTTCTGGCAGCAGCTTCTGCAGCCGAAGAAGCCGCAAAGGGGGTTCCCTTCTTGGTGCCCTTAAACCCAACTGCTCCTGCAGAAGACCATGCCACCACCCCCCCATTTGGGTCAACTATGGAAATAATGGTGTTATTGAAGGTGGCTTTAATATGAGCTGTCCCTTGCGAAGCGACCCTTCTTACCTTTTTCTTCCGGACTTTTGTTTTTACTTTATTTGCCATGGCTGATTACACTTTCTCCTCCTCTTTTTTCTTTCCTAATCCGACCGTTCTTCTCTTGCCCCTCTTGGTCCGGGCGTTGGTGCGGCTGCGCTGTCCGCGAGCAGGAAGACCCTTGCGGTGTCGAGAACCCCGATAGGTCCCAATCTCCATCAAGCGCTTGATATCCATGGTGGTTTCTTTTCTTAAATCCCCTTCTACCAGATAGTCCTTAATGGCATCTCGTATGGCAACCACCTCGGCATCGCTTAAATCCTTCACTTTGCGGAATGAATCAATCCCGGCCTTTGCCAAGATCTCCTTGCTCAGAGCGGGCCCGATCCCAAAGATATAAGTCAAAGCAACTTCCACACTCTTATTCGGCGCCAAATCCACACCCACAATTCTTACCATTCTTTTTCCCTCCTAACCCTGCCGCTGCTTGTGCTTAGGGTTTTCACAAATGATATATACCCTGCCCCGGCGTCTGACCACCTTGCATTTGTCACACATTCTTTTTACAGACGATCTAACCTTCATAAAAATCTCTCCTCTATTTCATGCGATAGGTGATCCTTCCACGGGTCAAATCATAAGGGGAAAGCTCTACTTTCACCCGATCTCCCGGAAGGATCCTGATCCAGTGCCTGCGGATTTTTCCCGAAACATGCGCCAGGATAAGCTGCCCGGTTTCAACCTTCACCCGGAAGAATGCATTGGGCAATGCCTCGGTTACTTCACCCTCTAATTCAATTACATCTTTATCCTTAATCATAACTTAGTTAAGACTCGAGCTTCTCCTTCTCTGATCAAAATAGTATGCTCAAAATGGCAGGAGAGACTTCGATCATCTGTGATTACTGTCCAACCATCCTCCATGGTCTTTATCTTCCATCCTCCCATGTTGAGCATTGGTTCTATGGCCAGAACCATTCCCGGTTTCAATTTGGGCCCTTCTCCCGGCCGACCAAAATTCGGGATCAGGGGATCTTCATGGAGATCGACTCCGATCCCATGCCCGTAAAGATCCCGCACCACTGAATAACCATTCTCTTTTGCTACTTTCTCAATGGCAGCTGAAATATCCCCGAGATGATTCCCGGCCCGAGCCTGCCCTATACCAGCTTTGAGCGCCAACTTACCGGTTTTCAAAAGCTTGGCGGTTTTCTTTGCCACCTTCCCAACCGGAAAGGTAGCCGCGGTATCCCCGCAGAATCCCTCGATTTTTGTCCCCACATCCACCCCGATGATATCCCCCTCTTGAAGAACCCTTTTGCCGGGAATGCCGTGCACAATCTCCTCATTAATCGAAAGGCAGGTCGCATGCCGGTAACCGCGGTAGCCGATAAAGACCGGCTCGGCCCCCTTCTCTCTGATCAATCTCTCTGCAAAACTATCAAGGTACTCGGTTGTAACTCCGGACCCAACCTCTTGGCCGGTGCGCTCCACAACCCAGGCCACAATCGCACAGGCTTTTCTGATACTCTCAATTTCCTTGGCGGATTTGATCTTAATTCCCGCCATATCCAACTATAGCCAACAATTTATTAAACACGTCTTCGATCGACTCGCTGGCATCAACCGTGACCAATTTATGCGCAGCTTGGTATCGATCGATAAGCGGTTTAGTCTGTTCTTCGTAAACCTCGAATCTGGTGCGTATGGCAGATTCTTCGTCATCCCGCCTCTGGTAAAGCTCTCCGCCACATTCATCGCACTTTCCGGAAACCTTGGGCGGCTTGTGTTTTGTATGAAAAACCGCTCCGCAGCTTTTACAGCTTCTTCGGTCTGAAAGGCGCTCCACCACCTGATCCTCGGTCACGTGAAAATAGATCACTTTATCCAGGTTAAGCTTCTTATCCCCAAAGATCTTGTCCATGGCCTCGGCCTGGACCGCAGAGCGCGGGAACCCATCCAGTATAAAGCCGGTCTTACAGTCCGGTTCTTCGATCCGCTTCCGGGTAAGCTCGATGGTCAGCTCATTCGGAGCAAGCTTACCGGCATGAATCAATTCCGCGATCCGTTTTCCCATGGGCGTGTTCCGTCTGACTTCTTCCCGCAAGATATCTCCCAGGGAAATATGAGGGATTTTGAGTTTCTCAGCCAAAAGCTTGGCCTGGGTCCCTTTTCCAGATCCAGGCGGCCCCAGAAAAGCTAAGATCACGCCAAAAGCCCCTCGTACTGCCGGGTGATAAGATGCGTCTCAATCTGTCTTACAAGGTCCATGGCCACTCCGACCATAATCAAAAGAGCGGTTCCTCCCAATCCCTGAAAGGAAGTAATGTGAGTCACGCCCTCAACAATTGTGGGAACTATGGCAACCGTCGCCAAAAACAAAGCACCCACCAGGGTCAAGCGTGTAATAATATATTCTAAATATTGGGCAGTCGGCTTCCCCGGTCTGATCCCGGTAATGAACCCGCCGTATTTCTTTATATTTTCTGCCAATTCCACCGGATTAAAAGTAATAGCCGTGTAAAAATAAGTAAAGAAAAATATGAGAGCGAAAAAGAAAACCATATAAAGACCTCCCGAAGGTGCGATCCAGCTCACAACTTTCTGCACGGTCGGGTTAGGAATAAACTGGGCAATGGTCGCCGGGAAAAGTAAAACCGATGAAGCAAAGATAATCGGAATGACTCCCCCCTGATTGATGCGCAGAGGAATATAAGTGCTTTGTCCTCCGTACATTTTTCTTCCAATGATGCGTTTGGCGTACTGGACCTGGATGCGCCGCTGTCCTTCTTGAATAATGACGATCCCAACAATCATGACTAAAAACGCTGCAAGCAAAAAAGTTACCGCGATCAAAGAGGCTCCTCCACGAACAAGGGTAACTGTCTGGGCAATGTAAGAGGGGATACGGGATACTATTCCCACAAAGATCAGGAGCGATGCCCCGTTTCCGATCCCATTTTCAGTGATAAGCTCCGAAAACCACATGACCATGGTGCTCCCGGCAGTGAGCGATATCACGGTTCCTGCTAAGAAAAACAGAAAATTGTATCCCTCAAGCATGGCTCCCCTCATCCAAAATGACATTCCAAAGGCCTGAAAAGAAGCCAGGGCCACGGTTAAATATCTTGTATATTTTTGAATCTGCTTGCGGCCGGACTCCCCCTCTTTGGAGAGCTCCTCAAGATGAGGGATGACTACCGTCAGCAGCTGCATAATAATGGAAGCGTTGATAAAGGGGATAATTCCCATGGCAAAGATCGAAAAGCGCATCAAGGCCCCTCCTGTAAACAGATCCATAAATCCCAGGATATTTCCTCTGCCAAACATTTTCGCCAGCTTGGCTGGATCAATTCCGGCCACTGGAATATGTGCCCCCAGTCTGAAAAGAACAATCATTGCCAAGGTGTACAGGAACTTCTTCCTTAGATCCGCAATATTAAAAATCCCTGAAATTACGTTAAGCATTTACCTCCGGCTCCCTCAATCTTTTTTCGGGCGGATTTTGAAAACTTATCCGCCTTGACGGTCAGGGCTTTTTTGATTTCCCCGTTTCCCAGTATTTTTAGCAGCCCGGATACCTTGAGTGCTTCCTTATTTACTTCTCCCTCAAATTTACCTAAATCGGAAACGTTCAAAATCGCATATTCTTTCTTAAAGGGATAATTCTTAAAACCGCGCTTAGGGAGTCTGCGGTAAAGCGGGGTCTGTCCCCCTTCAAAACGCGGCCCCTTGGTTCCGCCGCTCCGGCTTTTCTGGCCCTTGTGCCCCCGTCCGCAGGTTTTCCCAAATCCGGAGCTTGTCCCGCGTCCCACTCTTTTCATTTTCTTCTTTGCCCCCCGGGCAGGCTTTAAATCATTCAGCTGTAACATAATCTACCTGAATCTCCTTGCCTCGAAGCTCTTGTTCTTTCTCAAGGCTTTTCAATGATGTCAGGGCTGCTAAGGTTGCCCGAGCAACATTAATGGCATTGCTTGAGCCAATTGATTTGGCCACCACATTTTTCATCCCGCAAAGCTCCAAGACGCTGCGCACCGCACCACCCGCGATAACACCGGTTCCCTGCGGAGCCGGACGCAAGATCACATGACTGGCCCCGAACCTTCCATCAATCCTGTGCGGAAGGGTTCCCGAAACCTGGCATATCTCAACTAGCTCCCTTTTAGCCACCTCAACCCCTTTGCGAATGGCCGCTGAAATCTCAATTGATTTTCCTACCCCCAACCCCACCCGGGATACCTGATCACCCACCACGACTGCCGCCCGAAATCCCATCTTTTTTCCGCCCTTGACAACCTTGGTGACCCGTCTGATCTGAACCACCTTTTCCTTAAACTCTGATTCTTTTTCCTGCTCACCAGCCGACCTGCTTTTTCTTTCTCTCAAAAGACTAATCCTCCTTCCCGAACTGCTTCAGACAAAGCTTTGACTCTTCCGTGATAGCGCGCGCGGCCGCGATCAAACACCACACTTTTAATTCCCTTGGCCCGGGCTTTCTCCACCAGATCTTTGCCGACCTGCTTGGCCGCCGCAATGTTTCCTCCATATTTATTTGATCCAAGACTTGAGGCAGAAACCAATGTTTTTCCTTCCAGATCATCAATGATTTGGGCATAGATATTCTTCAGGCTTCGAAAAACCGAAAGCCTGGGTTTCCCCTTTACTCCAAAAATTCTTTTTCTTCTCTTCCTTTTTGCCATGGATTACGCGGCTCCTGCAGCTACCTTAGCAACCTTGCCGGCTTTCTTCCTAACCCGCTCGCCTGCATACCTTATCCCTTTCCCCTTATAGGGTTCGACTTTCCTGATCCTTCTAATTTCAGCCGCCACCTCACCTACCAGCTGTTTGTCAATTCCCTTTACCGTAATCTTGTTAACCCCTTCCAGCACAAGTTCTATTCCCTCCGGAGGCTCAACCATTACCGGATGAGAATAACCGATCTGGAACTGCAGATTCTTTCCCTGTTTTGAAGCACGGTAACCAACCCCCACTATTTCCAGCTTTTTCTCAAATCCATTCATGACCCCTTCGATCATGTTCTTAACCAGACTGTTATAAAGCCCCTGCAGCGCCAGGATCTTTGGATCCTTGGCTTTGCAGATGGTATGCACGTTATTTTCTTTAACTTCTATTTTTATGCGTGACTTATACTCTTGAACCAGGCTTCCCTTGGGACCCTTGACCTGGATTTCCCCATCCAAGACCATGACCTCAACCCCGCTTGGTATTTGAATTAATCTTTTACCTATTCTACCCATAAAGCATCACCAGATATAACAAACCACTTCTCCTCCCAATCTTTGAGTACGAGCGAATACTTCGGTCATCAGCCCCCGCGAAGTGGAGATGATCGCTGTTCCAAAACCGGCCTGCACCCGGGGAAGAGCACGAACATCGGCGTAGACCCGTCTGCCCGGCTTGCTTACCCGCTTCAATTCAGAAATAACCCCCTTCTTATCCGAAGCGTATTTCAAGACCACTCTCAAGAATTTCTTTTCCATGCGCTTCAAAACATCGTACTTTTTAAGATATCCCTCCGAAAGCAGGATTTTGGCGATTTCCTCTTTCATCTTGGAATGCGGTATATCAACCGTCTCCTGTCGCACATTCAAGGCGTTCCTTATTCGATTCAACATATCTGCAATCGGATCGGTCATTTTCTCCTCCTTGTCTTATCTCGAGCGGATCCCGATAAATCGGGATGAGTCGAGAGACTACCAGCTTGATTTAGTTATGCCGGGCAGCTGACCGGCATGCGCCAGCTTTCTGAAGCATATCCGACAAATCCCAAATTTACGCGGATAGCTGCGCGCTCTTCCACAAAGATGACAACGATTTTTA
>JAZFXQ010000118.1:0-2303 GCA_036448795.1 Candidatus Margulisiibacteriota bacterium
AGATATCCCTCTGAGACCAGGATTTTGGCAATTTCCTCTTTCATCTTAGAATGCGGCATATCAACCGTCTCTTGTCGCACATTCAAAGCGTTCCTTATTCGACTGAACATATCCGCAATCGGATCCGTCATTTTCTCCTCCTTGTACCGAGTCTACCAGCTTGATTTAGTTACCCCAGGAAGTTGGCCCTCATGAGCCAGTTTTCTGAAGCATATCCGACAAATCCCAAATTTGCGCAGATATCCCCGTGATCGGCCGCAAAGATAGCAACGATTTTTATGCCGAGTTGAAAACTTGGGCTCCCTTTTCCATCTTTCCATCCATGCTTTCTTAGCCATAGTTCAAGATTCCTTTCTGAAAGGCATTCCAGATGCTTCAAGAAGCTCTCGGGCCTCCTGATCGCTTCTTGCCGAAGTTACAATGGTTATGTCCATACCTCGAACTCTATCAACCTTTTCATATTCTACTTCCGGAAAAACAAGCTGTTCCCGGTTCCCCAATGTATAATTTCCGCGGCCGTCAAAGGACTTCGGGTTGACTCCTCTAAAATCCCTGATCTTGGGCAGACAGATATTGATAAGTTTTTTCAGAAAGTCATGCATTCTTTTACCACGCAGGGTAACCTTAAGCCCGATCGGCAATCCCTCCCTCAGCTTAAAGGCTGCAATCGCTTTTTTGGCCTTTATAACCAAGGGGACCTGCCCGGTGATGCCAGCAAGTTCCTTTGCCGAAACATCAATGGCCTTGGGGTTTTCCCGCGTCTCTCCCACCCCGCGGTTGATCACGATCTTAACCACCCGCGGAACACGCATAGGGTTCTTATATTTTTCTTTCAAATCTGCCATGTCAGACCTTATCCACTACTTCGCCGCAGCCCGCGCAAGCCCGGACGGTTTTTCCTTCCATCTTTTTTCGTCTCACCCGGTTTGGCTCGCTGCACCTCGGACAAACCAGCATCACTTTGGATGCCAGAAGAGGAAGGGCCTTTTCGATAATCCCTCCCTGAAAATCCCGGGTCGGCCGCTGATGTCTCTTAGCCACGTTCATCCTTTCCACAATGACCTTTCCATCCTTAGAAAAGACTTCCAGGACCTTGCCCTTTTTCCCCTTATCCTTTCCGGATAAAACCATAACCGTATCGCCTTTCTTTACATTCATTTAGACAACCTCTGGCGCTAAAGAAATTATTTTCATGAACTCTTTGTCCCGGAGTTCCCGGGCCACTGGACCGAAGACCCGCGTACCCCGGGGATTTTTATCCTTGGTAATGACCACCAGGGCATTATCATCAAAGGTAACATAAGAACCATCTGCCCGGCGCAGGGGTTTTCTGGTTCGCACCACCACCCCAAAAACAATCTCACTTTTTTTCACGGCCATGCTGGGAATGGCCTCTTTGACCACTCCTACTATAATGTCCCCGATCCCGGCATAGCGGCGGTTGGATCCCCCCAAAACCCGGATGCACATCACTGAGCGGGCTCCGGTATTATCCGCTACCCGCAGACGACTCTGCACCTGTATCAACTTTTTCCTCCTTTTTCTTAGGAAGCTCGTGGGCCCTCAGCTTGCCCTTGCCCAGGATCCTGACCATCCGCCATCGCTTGTCGCGCGAGATGGGCCGTGTCTCCATTATTTCGACCAGGTCGCCCGGGCTGCATTCATTCTTTTCGTCATGCGCCTTAAATTTCTTTGAAGCGCGCACCACCTTTTTATAAAAGGGATGCTGAAAAACACGCTCCACCTCTACCAAGGCGGTCTTGTCCATCTTGGAACTCACCACGACCCCAGTTCTTACTTTTCTATGATTCCTTTGCAAAGCTACTTCTCTCCTTTCTCTCGGATAAGAGTTAAAACCCTGGCAATATCGCGCCGGAGCTCCCGAAGTTTGAGCGGATTTTTTAGCTGCTGGTTGGCTTTTGCAATGCGTGCCGAGAGAAACTCTCGTCGCAGCTCATCCTCCCTTTTCCTCAATTCTTCAATTCCTAATTCACGCAGTTCAGATGCTTTCATCCCTTATATTTTCTCCACAAATCTGGTTTTAAACGGCAGTTTAAAGCTCGCCAGACGCAAGGCCTGCTTTGCATCCTCAATCGGTATCCCGGCAATTTCAAAAATAATATGCCCTCTCTTCACCGGGACCACAAACCCCACTGGGGCTCCTTTGCCTCCTCCCATGCGCGTCTCGGCCGCTCTGGCCGTAATAATCTTGTCCGCAAAAACCCGGACCCATACCTTGCCCCCCCGCTTCAGGTAATGAGTGAGCGCCTTTCGCGCCGCCTCGATTTGGTTGGTGGTCAGAT
>JAZFXQ010000119.1:0-3491 GCA_036448795.1 Candidatus Margulisiibacteriota bacterium
GGAATTATCCAGTCAGTGTTTCCAAAAGAAAAAGAAAAACCAGCATCAGCCGGCAAAACCAGCGACCTGAAGAGAATGGTCCTTTCCCTTCAAAAACTGCCTGCCGCTGAGAAAAGAGACAGGATCACTATTCCAGCAGGCTCAGAGATCTGGATCACGGATGATAAATCGGATCTTGCAGCAAACATCCAAAAACACTTGAGTTCCTTGAATTACGATTCTAAAATAGCTACTCTTGAAAATTTGCCGAGCCTGGAAGCGCCTTCTAATTTAGGCGGGTTGCTCCTCCTGGCACCGGCAGATAACGCTGATGACGCTTTTCTTAAGAACTCTTTTAAGCTTCTCCGGCTTGCTGCTCCTGGTTTAAGGGCAGCTGGAAAACAGGGCGGGGCAGTTTTTGCGACCGTTTCCCGCCTGGGCGGCGCTTTTGGACTTAAGGGACTGAATAAAAAGGCTGAAGCACTTTCGGGCGGGCTGGCCGGGCTCTCAAAAACAGCGCAGCATGAGTGGCCGGAAGTGAGCTGCAAAGCTCTGGATATTGGTTCAGTTGGCAATGCAGCCGCTCAGATCGCAGAAGAGCTCTTTATTAAAGGTCCGGCGGAAGTGGGCATTTCCAAAGAAGGACGCTCTACCATCGAGCTTTCTTCATCTCAGCTTGGATCGGGCGAAAGTAACTACCTACTTAAAAAAGGCGATGTTGTAGTTGTTACCGGCGGGGCCCGCGGCGTGACCGCCGAGTGTGCGGTAAAATTTGCTGAAAAGAAGCCTGCTCTGGTTTTGCTCGGCCGAAGCAAAGAACCAGCTCCTGAACCTGAGTGGCTGGCAAATTTATCCGATGAAGCAGAGATCAAAAAACAGATCATGCAGCGCGCTGAAAAGAAAGTTTTTCCCAAAGAAGTGGGAGAGGAATATCGTAAGCTTATGGCTAACCGGGAGATGCTCAAAACGATCTCCCGCATCAAGGCTTGCGGTGCTAAAGTGGTTTACAGATCAGTTGATGTGTGTGATGGAGCAGCCCTGAACAAG
The DNA here is from genome assembly GCA_036448795.1 of Candidatus Margulisiibacteriota bacterium. GTDB lineage: Bacteria > Margulisbacteria > WOR-1 > O2-12-FULL-45-9 > O2-12-FULL-45-9 > JAZFXQ01. The sequence goes on from JAZFXQ010000119.1 coordinate 1,027, forward strand.
GTTCTGGACGAGATCCGATCAAGTCTCGGTCCTATAAATGGATTGGTCCACGGAGCAGGAGTGATTTCCGACAAGTTGATCGAAGAGAAAACTGACGAGGAATTCGAGCGCGTTTATTCCACAAAGGTTGCCGGACTGAGAAATCTACTTAAGGCGCTGGGACATGAGGACCTTAAAATTCTTGTGTTATTCTCTTCATCCACCGGACGTTATGGCAGGACCGGTCAGGTTGATTACGCAGTGGCCAACGAAGTTCTGAACAAGCTCGCTCAGCAGCAGACTAAACTTCGGCCTTCTTGTCGGGTCCTTTCTGTAAACTGGGGCCCCTGGGACGGCGGAATGGTAACTCCATCTCTTAAGAAGATCTTCGAAAACGAAGGCATTGGTCTAATACCCCTTGAAGCAGGCGCAGAATACCTGCTTCAGGAAATCTGTTCCTCTTCTGATCGCCCGGTGGAGGTAGTAATCCAAGGCAAGCCCTCTTCTTTTTCGCCTTCGATCGAACGGGCAATTGATCTGGAAAATTATCCGATCTTAAGATCTCATGTTCTAGGCGGTCAGGCAGTACTGCCCATGGCCATAATGATTGAACTGCTTGCCCATGGGGCTATGCACGGCAACCCCGGTTTAACTTTTTACGGCTTTAATGATCTCTCTGTATTTAAAGGCATAAAACTCAATGGCAATGGATCCTCGGAACTGCGAATCCTGACTGGGAAACCTGTCAAAAAAGAGAATATATTTATTGTGCCGGCCGAGCTGAGAAGCTCTTCAAACGGCAGGGAGTTCATGAACGCGAAGGCAGAAATTATTCTTTCCACAAATTTACCCAAGGGCGAGCGCACTATTCCTGAAACAGCTTTTCCCCCTTATCAGCGTCAGAACGGAAATCTTTATCACAATTTTCTATTTCATGGTCCGGATCTGCAGGGAATTGAATGGATAGACGGCTGTTCTGACCAGGGTATGATCGGAACCAGCAGAACCGCGCCCACTCCCTCTGCCTGGATCAAACAGCCGCTACGCAGCAACTGGATCACAGATCCGCTTGCGCTGGATTGCAGCTTCCAGTTGATGTGTATATGGAGTTTTGAACATCAGGGCGCATTCTCATTGCCCAGCTTTGCCGGCCGCTATCGGCAGTTTAAGCTCTTCCCCAAAGGTAAAGTAAGGATCATCATTCAGGTGTTAAGCAAATCGAAAAACAAGGCTCTGGCAAACATCGAATTTATAGACCAAGAAGGGACATTGATTGCCAGAATGGAAAACTACGAATGTGTTACCGATCCGCTGCTTAACAAGGCTTTTGCCAATAATCACTTAACTTAAGCGGCAATGCTTGAAACGGAAGATATCCGTCATGAAATTTACCCAACCAATAGCGATCGTAGGAATCGGTGGAATATTCCCGGGTGCTCCGGATCCAGATACTTTTTGGAAAAATATTAAGGAAGGCGTTAGCTCTTCCAGAGAGGTCCCCAAGGGCCGCTGGGCCTTGTTGACCAAGGATGCATATTCTCCCTCCGGTGTTCAGCCTGATAAAGCATATTCCTCGCGGGCCTGCTTCATTGATCTCGAGGAGCTCGAGCTGGACCCACTTTATCAGGTTACCCTTTTGGTGGGGATGAAGGCTTTCAAGAATGCGGTTACCAAGGATCTTGATCGAAAAAGGACCGGGATCATCATCGGCAATATTGCTTTGCCTACCAAAAAATCCTCCGCGCTTTCCTGGGAAATACTTGGCCGAACCTTCGAGGAAAAAGTTCTTAGGGGAAAAAGCATCTCGTACTTTGAAGAAGTCGAACCGCTGAATCGTTATGTGACCGCTCTTCCGGCTGGAATTTTGGCCAAGGCGCTTGGTTTGGGCGGTGGAACTTATACTCTGGACGCTGCCTGCGCCTCTTCTCTTTACGCCATCAAGCTTGCGTGCGGCGAACTTCTTTCCGGCCGGGCGGATGCCATGCTCAGCGGCGGGGTCTCAATGGCTGACTCCCTCTACACCCAGATGGGTTTTTCGCAGCTGCAGGCGCTTTCTTCCAGCGGAATATGCTCGCCCTTTGACGCAAAAGCTGACGGCCTGGTGGTAGGAGAGGGTGCCGGATTTTTTATTCTAAAACGTTTAGACGACGCTCTGGCCGCAGGCGATCACATTTATGCGCTCATAAAGGGGATCGGGCTTTCCAACGATAGAGATGGGAACATCCTGGCCCCAAGTGTTGAAGGCCAGCTTCGGGCCATGAGAGCGGTCTACAAGCAGACCGGCTGGGATCCTCAGGATGTGGATATCATCGAATGCCACGGGACCGGTACCCCCGTAGGCGATGCGGTAGAGTTTGAGAGCATGAAAGGGCTTTGGGGTGACAAGGGCTGGAAGAAAGGACAATGCATAATTGGTTCGGTCAAGTCCAATGTGGGGCATCTTTTGACCGGGGCAGGCGCAGCCGGACTTATGAAGATCCTTTTTG
>JAZFXQ010000120.1:0-3262 GCA_036448795.1 Candidatus Margulisiibacteriota bacterium
GATCCGTCGCTTTTAGCAGCGATGCAGATAAATTGGATCTGAAGGAATCCCCCGGATCCACCCTCTTGCTGAGGATTCCAGACATCGTCTCCTACTCTTGGATTATCATCCACAAAATCATCAAATGGAATGAGCTCCCTTCTCCAGCCCTTCCAATCCACCCTTATGTCATAAACTAATTTGTCATCATAAATTGGGGCATAGGCTTTGGCCGAATCCTGCTCAACCTGCCAATTTCGGTTATCATCATCAAAAAGTTCGATCTTCAAGGTTCCCGAGCCGGGCCCATTGCCATAGATATCCAGCTGGATAGAGTTGTAACCCGACAGATCCTGTTTTTCCTTGGCAATGTAAGTGCCGCAGCCCCCCACATACCAATTAGCGGCATCCCCTTTAAGCTGCAAAGAATAATTTCCAACTTCGGCCGCGACCTCTTTGTCTCCGGCGGTCAAGGCTTGGTTGGAAACCGTTTTTGCTGTCTGGATATCAAAGGTCCACCACTCTCTGGGAGATCGAATGCTTCCGGATTCAAAATCATCGATCACATAAACTCCTTCCGGAGCCGCGGCCGGCTTCTTTTCCGGAGCCGGTTCGCCAAATGCAAATGCCGCAGAGGAGAAAACCAAAACCACAAAAACACAGAGGCACATAAACAGAGCCACCTTTCTCATTTCTTAAGCCTCCCCTTATTTAAATTCCAGAATTCCCCAAACACTGGGGTCCTTGTAAAAATAATAGTCTCCGTTCCAGATGAACTGCCGTTCGCGCTCTCCGGTAGCATCGGCATCATCAAAAGCGATGTCAAAACCTACTTTGACCCCGGATGAGGGGGTAAATTTTCCTCTAAAGAACTCCCAGGGGATCTTGGCTTCCAGCAGGTAGCCGAGCGGTTGGTTTGTTTTCTTAACTACGATCTCACTTCCTTTGGGAACCCGTCTTCTCTGCCAGTTCCAGATGGTGGGCGGATTGCCCTTCCCATCCCCGGTGCCAAAACCGATCTGATAATCCCTGCGGTTAAAGAATCCACGCTCTGGATCAGCTTTAGGGTCGATGCTCAAAACCATTTCAATCGCATCTCCGTTCCAGATATCCTGTCTTTTCTTTTTGTTTACCAGGGGGATCTTGTCGGTGATGACAGCTGCCAAATAGAAATTTTCCTCATCCCACATCAGATAAGCACTTCCAGAAAGGTCCTCAGGACCACCCCAGTCCAATCCCTCCTTAAAATACGAAACATTTTTCATGCTGATGGGCTTGCTTTTATCCCAATCCGAAAGTTTTCCATCTATGACCACCGCGCCCGGAGCCTTGACTGCCACTGTTTTTTTTCTGGGGGCCTTCTCAGCCGCAATCGTGAATTCTGCCAGGGCCTCTCCAGAGCTTAGAAAGATTGGATCCTGCATGATCTCCTTGAAGGCTGCCAATGATTTTTTGCTGGACTTGATGCGCCAATCCGCCTCTTTCCTGATATCAAACCAGATGATCAAATCAATATCGCGCATGCTGGCCTTTAAATATTCTGGGATTTCCTTGATCCAGGTTGCCTTGTCCCCGCCCTTTTCTGCGGAAGCAAACTCCGCGATCATGATCGGCTTATTCGGCCAAAGTTTTCTGGACCGCCGCGCCTGGTCGCGGAAAAGATCCTTCAAGGCCTGCCAGTCGCTCCAGTCCCGGGTGGTTCCCCAGTTGTAGCCGTCGATCCCGATCCAATCCACGTATTCGTCTCCGGGATAGGCCGCGGCCCAATCATTCCAGACCTCATCCGGATGGGAATAGTTCATGAAGCACCAGACCCATTTCACATTTTTGACGTTTTCTCTCTTGAAAATATCAACTACATGCCGGTAGGCTTTTATATAAAGCTCCGGATCCTGTTCATTATTAACTATTCCCCAGGGATAGCCCTCGATATTGAACTCATGTGCCATGCGCAGAAAAATCGGATGCCTGAAATTTCTGATCTCCTGGGCCCAGGTCCGGATATAAGTATCCCATTTTCCGCTAATAATATCCTTGAGTTGGACCTGGCTATGATCGCTCCAGTACCAGGGTTCCCACACAATATGGGGAACGGCACCGTAATTGGTGGCGTTCATAGCAGCATCCCAGGGAAAGTTCTGCGCCCAGTCCTGATACCACATGATCATAGCCGGTTTCTTTCCGACCTGCTCTTCGAACTTCTTAATGTAGTTTATGTTGGCCGGAGCCCCTTCCCTGAACACGCCCAGGTAGACCCCGCGCTCTTTTTGGTTGTCTCCGGTGGCCCGGGACATGGCCCAAGCTGCCAGACAAACTAACAACAAACAGCTAACAATTAACAACCTGCGCTTCACGAAAACACCCTCCTAACCCTTAACTGCGCCTGCGGTCAAGCCTCGCACAATGTGTCTCTGCAACATAAAGAATAGCACAACCACCGGCAGGGTCGCAACCGTGGCGGCCGCCATCATCAAGTCAAAGCGGTTCTGGTAATTGCCCACAAAGAGGCGGATCCCGACCGGAATGGTCATGGTATCCGCATTGGTCAGGACCCAGGCGAACATCAGTTCGTCCCAGGCGGTCAAAAAGATATAGATGCCGGTGGCAATGATCCCTGGAATGGCCAGAGGCAATGCCACATGCCAGAAAACCCTGAATCTCGAACAGCCATCGATGAGGGCCGCCTCTTCAAGCTCCCTCGGGATGGCAGCAAAGAATCCCCGCAGGATCCAGATCGAAAAGGGAAGGAAGAAAGCGGAATAAATCATAATTATTCCAGGAAATGTTCCTTTAACCGGTATCCTGGTCATCAGGGTGAATTTAACGAACATGATATAGAGGGGGATCAAATACATAATAGCCGGGATCATCTGGGTAGCCAGAATGGAGTTGCTGAATAGATCGGTCCCGGGGAAGCGGAAACGTGAAAGCGAATAGGCTGCCAGGGTGGAAAAGACCATAGCGAAAAGCATGGTGAAACCGCAGATGATCAGAGAATTGCGGAGATAAAGGCCGAAATTCACGTTCTTCCACATGTCCACGTAATTATACCATCTGACCAAAAGATGGCCTCGGGGAAGCCTGGTCTGGGCTACGGTTTTTTCGGACTGGAGATCATATTTATAGATCCTTCCCCCGCTTGTCCCTAGATAGAGAATATCATTATCCTTTAACTTGGAAAAAACTTCTCCATCGATGCCAGCAAATTCCTCTCCCAAAAAAATTCCGGCCTTTGGAAAATAACGCTTTTTAGCCCCACTCATGAGCTTCATAAATTTAAGGT
>JAZFXQ010000121.1:0-4860 GCA_036448795.1 Candidatus Margulisiibacteriota bacterium
GATCTGTCAATTACAGTGTAGACAATATCTCTTTGAGCGAAAGCGAAGAGTAGCCCGGGAATGAGATCTCGGTTATTAATTTTTGGAATAATTGTCTTTTTTCTGCTTCAAGGCGTTGCCTTTGCTCGAAACGGACCCCCTCCCAAGCGTCCTCTCACATTTATAGAGCTCTGGAATAACATCGCCTATTACGATACAAATCTTGAAAGAAAAGGCTTTGCTTCTTTTCTGGGCAGATTTGAGGGGAAGGCTGGGATTAGCCTTTTTAATTCTCCCCTGCAGGTTTACGGAGTATACTATGGCGCTTTTTCCCAGAGCGATGATTATTGGAATAATTCGATTTTTTCTGGGGGAGGGGTTCGCTTCAAACCCTTTGAGAGTTATCCGGCTTCAGGCTGGCAGGATGAATGGATCAGGGGTCTAAAGATCTTTGCGGAAAGTCTGGGATCCAGTTATTTGAAGAACGCCGCTTCGGCTGAGGCCGCCGATCTTAAAACAACCGACACCCGTTACGGGATCGAGGTCTGGCACGAGTGGAATCTGGATAAAATTGATGAGAACCTGCCCTGGGGAGAGCTCTGGGCCAATCTTTCGGTCAGGAGCACGAACTTTTCGACCATGGAGTCTAATAATTACGTTTTGTATTTCCAACCCAAAATTGGAAAGCATCTGGGGAAAGGGGTCGAGGTCTACCTGCGGGCGGACATTACCTCTTCTGACCGGGATGATTACTGGCTGAACATTGCGGATTACGGAGTGGGGGTGCGCTTTGAGCCCTGGAGAAAAAACGGAGGGAAAAACGACCTCTTCCGGAAGTTCAAGATGTTTGCTGAGATCCTGTGGGTCTCTTATCTTAAGGATAAGCCGACCGATCCGAACAAGGAAGTCTCAACCGACGTGAGATTGGGGATAGACTTTTCTTTTGGTCGCTGATCGCCTATGTATCTAATTGCTGGCCTGGGGAATCCAGGCCCTGAATATGAAAAGACCCGCCATAATTTGGGCTTTAAGGTCATCGAAGAATTAGCCCGGCGCCTTGGAATAACTTCATTAAAATCTAAGTGCCATTCTTTCATCGCAGAAGCAAAGTTAAATGAGCATAAGGTCATTATTGCTCAGCCCCAGACCTTCATGAATAATTCCGGTCCGGCAGTGCGGGGACTTCTGGAATGGTTCAAACTCAAATCCCCGGACCTGATCCTGATCTATGATGATGTGGATCTGGAAGTGGGGCAGCTGCGCCTGCGCGAGAAGGGAGGGGCGGCCGGCCATCACGGGGTGGAGTCAGTCATCGCCAGCGTGGGGACCTCGAACTTTGCCCGGGTAAGGATCGGAGTGGGCCGGGAAAACCTGACAGAGGATGTCACGGATTATGTTTTACAAAAGATTCCCCCTTCACAACGAGAAAGCTTAGAGGAAGCGGTTGTCTTTGCTGCAGAGGCGGTTGAACTGATCGTCTCCGACGGCCTCACGCAAGCCATGAACAAGTTCAACAAATAGTGCTTAGGGAATTCGAATACATCATTGCGGGAGAAGAAAAAGGAGAAAGGATAGATCACTATCTTGCCGGAAAAAAAGAGATCGGGCGGACCCGCTCTCAGATCCACAAATTAATTGAAGATGGTTATGTTGAGGTCAATAAAGAAGTCCCTAAACCGAGTTGTAAGATTAAACTGGACGACCGCATCGTTATAAAAATCCCACCCCCCAAAAAGCTTGAAGGCAAACCCGAAAATATCCCCCTGGAGATTGTATATGAAGATAAGGATCTGATCGTGGTCAATAAACCGCGTGGAATGGTCGTCCATCCGGCTGCCGGGAATTATTCCGGAACGCTGGTGAATGCCCTGCTTTTTCATTGTAAAGATTTGTCCGGCATCGGAGGCGTTCTCCGGCCGGGGATCGTGCACCGCTTGGATAAGGACACTTCCGGACTGCTGGTGATCGCCAAAAATGATCTTGCTCATCAGGCCCTGGCCAGGCAATTCAAAGCCAAGCAGATCTTTAAGCAGTATCAGGCGCTGGTCCACGGAGTGGTCCAACAGGAAAAAGGGGTGATCGAGGCTAAAATTGGGAGAGACCCCAAGCACCGCAAAAAGATGGCCATCATCCGCGCGACCGAGACCAGGGTAAAAGGAAGAGAAGCGGTTACGCATTACAGGGTATTGGAAAGATTTAAGAATTACACATTGGTTGAGCTGGATTTAAAGACCGGACGGACCCATCAGATCCGGGTGCACCTGACCTTTTTTGGACATTCAATTGTTGGAGACCCGACTTACGGTCACCGAAAAGAGGAGTTCAAGGTCTTGGGGCAGCTTCTGCATGCGGCAAGATTGGGATTTGTTCATCCCCAAACCAAAAAGTATGTTGAGTTTCGCCGGGAGATGCCGGAAGATATGGAGGAAGTGGTTAGAAAATTACGAAAGAAGTGAGAATTCCAAGAACCGAGGGCAGGCCGATGATGACCGAGGATTCAATCCCCCCCAAGTTTGCGCCGACCGTTCTTAACATCAGATAGATCGCCAATCCCGCGGCAAATCCAACCGCTGAACCGGTCAGGATGTTGGAGGTCCTGTTCAAAAATGTTCTCTTTTTCCTGGGATTTGATCTTGGAGAAGGCTCGGCTTTTGGCAAAGCCGGTCGGGATGAGGGCTTTATAATTCTAACCACGAATTCCTTTGCGTTCACCTTCAGATTCCTCCTATGTTTTTATCGGAATATTCTTTTAATAATTTCACTCTTTCTCAAATTTCTTCCGAATAGATATTTCGGTTGTGCTATAATTGCTGCATGCTCTTGGCAATTGATCTTGGAAACACCAATATCGTCCTCGGTCTTTTCCGCGGCAAAAGATTGATCAAGGAGTGGCGTTGCTCCACCCGAAAGCTCAAAATCCCAAAGATCCGGACCAAAGTAAAGGCAGTTATCGTGGCCAGCGTGGTGCCCGCTCTAAACAGGAAACTGAAAACAGGAATTAGGAAACAGTTTAAGTGTAATCCCTTTTTTGTGACTGCGGAGAATATCCCGGGCTTAAGGGTTCGCCTGAAGAATAAACGGGAAGTTGGCGCGGATAGGGTGGTGGATGCCCTGGCCGCCTTTACATTATATAAAGGGCCTTTGGTGGTGGTTGACTTTGGTACCGCCACCACCTTTGACGCCATCTCTGCCAGGGGAGAATACCTGGGGGGAGCGATCGCTCCAGGGATAACTTTGGCCAGAGATGCTCTTTATGAACAGGCGGCGAAACTTCCAAAGATAAAGATCTGTGCTCCCAAACGAGTTATCGGCAACGATACTCTTTCAGCCATGCGAAGCGGGTTGGTTTATGGTTATGTGGCCATGGTTGAGGGAATGGTTGCCCGGGTTTCCAGGAAAATGGGGAAGGGGAAAAGGGTAAAGGTTATAGCAACTGGTGGGCTAGCAAAGCTGATTTGCAAGTACACTAAGGTTGTTGATAAAATAGATGCAAAGCTGACCTTGAAGGGGCTGCGCATGATCGGAGAAAAGATCTATGGCTGAAGAACTGAGCGAACTTCTAAAAGTCCGACGGGAAAAACTGGACGAATTAAGATCCAGGGGGATCGACCCCTTTCCCTACAAGTATGACAAGACCCACACTGCGGCTGAGATCGCACAGGAGAGCGAGGAAGAGGTTTCTATTGCTGGACGGATCATGACCAAGCGCGGTCACGGCAAGGCTTCCTTTGCCCATCTTCAGGATGCATCCGGAAGGGTTCAGATCTATGCCAAGCAGGACATTCTGGGAAAGGAAAGATACGAGCTCTATCGCAAACTGGACATGGGTGATTTTATCGGGGTCAAGGGACAGGTCTTTCGAACCAAGACCGGAGAGATCACGGTTCGCGTTTCCGATTTTGTGATCCTCTGCAAATCGCTCCATCCCCTCCCTGAAAAATGGCACGGCCTTCAGGATAAGGAGCTGCGCTATCGAGAAAGATATGTGGACCTCATGGTCAACCCCGGGGTCAAAGAGGTTTTCATGAAAAGAAGCGGGATCGTCTCTTTGATCCGAAAGTTTCTTGAAGAAAGAGGTTTTCTCGAAGTAGAAACCCCGCTTTTGCACGTTCTTCAGGGTGGGGCGGCGGCCAAGCCCTTTGAGACCTATCACGATGCCCTGGACATGCCCCTTTTTATGCGGATCGCGCCCGAGCTTTATCTCAAGCGTCTGATCGTGGGAGGATTTGAAAAGGTATATGAGATGGGAAGGGTCTTCCGCAACGAAGGCATGTCTTATAAACACAACCCGGAATATACCATCCTGGAGATCTATCAGGCTTATGCCGACTACCAGGAGATCATGAAATTAACTGAAGATTTAATTGTAGCGGCGGCCAAGAAAGTGCTGGGCAGGCTTGAGATCGAATATAAAGGAGAAAAGATCGATCTAACCCCCCCCTGGAAAAAGATCTCTCTGGTAGATGCTCTGCGAGAAGAAGGAATAGATATTAAAGGAAAAGGTGAAGATGAAATTAGAAAGATCGCCAAATCAAAGGGGATCGAGGGTTACGAGGAGATCGGGATCGGAAAGATCATCAATGTTCTATACGACAAATTCGTGGAGCCGAACCTGCGGCAGCCCACCTTTATCATTGATCATCCGATCGAGACTTCCCCTTTAGCCAAGAAACATCGAAAGATTAAGGAACAGGTTGAGCGCTTTGAGCTGATCATTTCCGGCATGGAGCTGGCCAACGCCTTTTCGGAGCTGAACGATCCGGTCGATCAGCGCGAGCGATTTAAGAAACAGGCCGAGCTTAAAGCAGCCGGGGATCAGGAAGCGGAATCCATGGACCAGGATTTCCTGAGGGCTCTGGAATACGGGATGCCTCCCACCGG
>JAZFXQ010000122.1:0-4033 GCA_036448795.1 Candidatus Margulisiibacteriota bacterium
TTATTATAATAGTAGACCAGAAAGAAGCGGTGGATCTGGTAGATGCCTTTAATAAGAAGGGGATAGTAAGCAGCGTGGCAGGGGAGGTCGTTTCCGGCCGGGATGGTATGAAGATAAAGAGGGGTGGGAAAGAAAGGATCCTTGAGCATCCCAAAGTCGATCCTTACTGGATATTAGCAGAGCAATTATCAAAGTAAACCTCTATCTTGACCAAGTCAATCAAGTTAATCAATAAATAGTGAAATTTTTCACTGTGATCGTTCGATATACTAATAGATTACTTGACTATGTTAATCAAGTTAATCAAATAACTACTTGACCGTTACTGGCAAAGGGGTGTAAATTAAACAACATGAGATTTTCGATCAGGGTTCAATATGGTCTGCAGGCGTTGCTTGAGCTTGCTTTGAAATATGGAAGCGGACCGATCCAGATCGGGGATATTGCCAAGAGCCAAAAGATCCCGATACGTTATTTGGAGCAGCTTTTGCTGGTGCTGAAGAGGAGCGGATTGGTTTCGAGCACGCGCGGAAAAGAGGGGGGCTACGCTTTGGTAGAACACCCAAGCGATATTTCGGTCTTAGAGATAATTGAATCTGTGGAGGGCAGGATCGAACTAACGAACAAAAAAATGAGCAAGCTTCCTGTTATATTTGAAGCTTTTGAAAAAATACAGCGGAATATAAAAAAGGAGCTATCGGAGCTGACTTTGGAGGATCTGGTTTTCAAAAAAAGGGCCAAAGAAAGATCTCATATTTATAATATCTGAGGAGCTGGTCAAAGTGACAAAAATTGCCAAAGATATAACTGAGCTGGTCGGGGGAACGCCTCTGGTCAGGTTAAATAAAGTGGTTGATAACGCCGCGGCTAAAGTGATAGCAAAACTGGAGTCCTTTAATCCATGCTCCAGCGTGAAGGATCGTATTGGTGTGGCAATGATCGCGGCTGCTGAAAGGGAAGGAAGGATAAGTCAGGATACGATCATCATTGAACCAACTTCCGGCAATACCGGAATAGCTTTGGCCTTTGTTTGTGCGGCCAGGGGATATAAATTGGTTTTGACCATGCCCGAAACCATGAGCGTTGAACGTCGAAATCTTTTAAAAGGTTTGGGAGCTGAGCTTGTTTTGACAGATGGCGCAAAGGGCATGAAGGGCGCGATTGTGAAAGCGGAAGAATTAGTTAAACAGACAAAGAATGCTTTTATGCCGCAGCAGTTCAAGAACCCGGCTAATCCTGATATCCATAGGACGACCACCGCCGAAGAGATCTGGAAAGATACGCGCGGCAAAGTTGATATATTTGTGGCCGGAGTTGGAACGGGGGGAACCTTAACCGGAGTTGGAGAAGTTTTGAAAAGCAGAAAACCATCGGTTAAGATTATCGCAGTGGAGCCGGTCGGTTCGCCGATCTTGTCCGGTGGAGAAGCGGGGCAGCATAAGATCCAGGGGATCGGCGCGGGTTTTGTTCCGGATGTTTTGAATACCAAGATCTATGATGAAGTTTTTAAAGTTGAGGACGAGCAGTCAATTGATATGGCTAGAAGATTGGCAAAGGAAGAAGGCCTTCTTGCCGGTGTTTCTTCAGGAGCGGCCGTCTATGCAGCGGTTGAGATCGCCAAAAGAGATGAAAACAAAGGAAAGCTCATAGTTGTTTTGCTTCCTGATACAGGGGAGCGTTACCTGAGTTTGTCCTTGTTTAAATAAATAATGAAAGGAGATGGTAAACTATGGCAAAAACCACTAGTGCTAAGAAAATTCGAACCATTGCGGAAATAAATGAGAAGATCAGGAAAGGGAAAGCGGTGGTTGTAACCGCATAGGAAATCATCGAAATAGTGGAAAAGAAGGGGGTTTCGCAAGCGGCCAAAGAAGTCGATGTGGTTACGACTGGGACTTTTGGGCCGATGTGCTCATCCGGCGCCTACATTAATTTCGGGCATAGCAAGCCAAAAATAAAATCAGGTGGCGGTAAGGCTCTTCTTAATAATGTGCCTGCCTATGCCGGCTGGGCGGCGGTCGATCTGTATATTGGCGCGACCGTTTCTCCTGACGATGATCCGCTCAATAAGATCCATCCGGGTGAATTTGCATACGGCGGGGCTCATGTTATAGAGGACCTCGTGGCAGGCAAGGATGTTCGTTTGCAGGTCGAAGCTTACGGTACCGACTGTTATCCGCGAAAGCATTTAGATACCTGGATAAACATAAAGGATCTGAATGAAGCCGTACTATTCAATTCTCGCAACGCTTATCAGAATTATAATGTAGCAGTAAACTTGTCTGATAAAACCATATATACCTATCTGGGGACGTTGAAGCCAAAGCTGGGGAATGCCAATTACTGCAGCGCCGGTCAGCTTTCGCCTCTACTGAACGATCCCTATTATAAGACCCTGGGGATCGGCACCCGGATCTGGTTGGGTGGGGGGGTCGGATATATCGTGTGGCAGGGGACCCAGCACAATCCGCATGCTCCGCGCCTTGAGAATGGCGTGACCAAGCGTCCTGCCGGCACCCTGGCACTGATCGGGGACTTAAAACAGATGAGCTCCAAGTGGATCAAAGGGGTGAGCTTTGTGGGTTATGGGGTTTCCTTGAATGTTGGCATTGGGATCCCGATCCCGATCCTTAATGAGGAGATCCTCAAGTACACCGCGGTGAAGGATGAGGATATTGTTGCCGCGATCGTTGATTACAGCGACGCTTATCCTAATGGAAAACCGGATGTTTTAGGGGAAGTAGATTATAAGACGGTAAAGAGCGGAGAGATCGAGGTCAAAGGCAGGAAAATCCCGACCTCGGGTATCTCAAGCTATAAAAGAGCGCTTGAAATCGCAAACGATCTCAAACAGCAGATAAAGAAGGGGGAATTCCTCCTGACCGAAAAGGTGGCTGACCTTCCGGTGGGGGATTCTGCTCCAAAATTCAAACCCTTAAAAGAACGCCCGGTAAAGCCCCTCGATTACACTCGGGGCAAGGAGGAAAAGTAATATGTCTTCACGTAAAATTGTCCTAACTTTTCCCAAAGAAAAAATTGATAAGCCCATCGTCTATAAGCTTATCAAGGAGTACGATCTGGTTTTTAACATAATGAAAGCCAGCATCACTCCCGATCAAGAGGGACACATGGTTTTAGAGCTGAGTGGAGAAAATTCTGAGATCGAGAAGGGGGTAAAATACCTCAAGGGCCAGGGAGTTGCCATTCAGCCCTTAAGTAAAGAGATCAAGGTCAATTGGGATAAGTGTACCCAGTGTGGAGCATGTGTGTCGATCTGTCCCACCGATGCTCTTTACATCAAAGATCGCAAAACCATGGAAGTGGCTTTTGATCCTGAAAAATGCATTGCCTGCGAACTCTGTATCCGGCCCTGTCCCCCCCGGGCGATCGAGGTTCATTTTTAGGCAATTTTGTGCTAGAATATCACTAAGAGGTGGTATTCTATGTCACATACCCTAATTAAAGTCTGGGATCGCGAATTTATATTAAATAGGACGACTTACGCTGTTATCGGTGTAGTCAGCTTCATTGCTCTGACCGTTGCCGGCGCTTATATACGCATTCCACTTCCATTTTCTCCGGTTCCGATCACTTTGCAAACCTTTATTGTTCTGTTGGCCGGCGCGCTCTTAGGCAGGAAGCTCGGTTCTTTGAGCCAAGCTGGATATCTTTTGATAGGAATATTTGGATTGCCGGTTTTCAGCGGCGGGCTCTACGGTTTTGCCAGGCTCTTTGGCCCAACCGGAGGATATTTGATGGGCTTTGTTCTGGCGGTCTATGTGATCGGCAAACTATTAGGAAGAGATGATGAGGCCTCTTTTGCTAAGATCGTTGCCGCCATGCTGGTTGGGTTAGCTATTCTTTTTACCCTGGGAACTATTCAACTTGCGTTGGTGATGCATATTTCAATGCAAAAGGCGGTTGCCCTGGGTGTCCTTCCGTTCATACCGGGCGATATAATCAAATTATTTGCAGCGGCTGCCATCTACCAAAGGGTGCAAAAACAGACCAGAGCCCTTTATCCCAACTCATA
>JAZFXQ010000123.1:0-2407 GCA_036448795.1 Candidatus Margulisiibacteriota bacterium
TAAGGGATCGGCAAAGCGATTAGAGAAAGAGATGTAGAAAAGCGGATGGTCTGGAATATCAAATTTCTTCCAGATCGAAGCTTGAGCGCCGATCCCGTGCACAAAAATAATCGGATTCCCCATCTCCCTTCTATTATAACACGAAGAATGATAAGATAATTGCATGAGAAAGATCGCCTTTTATACTTTGGGATGCCGGGCAAACCAGGCCCAGACTGAGGTTATAAAGTCAGAAGTTGCGGGTCGAAAGTCACGGGTCGTTGACTTCCATTCAGAGGCCGATACATATGTAATCAATACCTGCACGGTCACTGCCGATGCGGACAGAAAGTCCAGGCAGGCCATCCGCCGGGCCATGCGCCAGAACCCGAAAGCAAAGGTGATCGCAACCGGGTGCTATGCTAAACTTCAGGCTGAGGAATTAGCAAAAGACTTCCCAAAGATTGAAATACTTTTACCTTCATCCCTTCCCCCTTACCCCTCTCCCCTTTCCCCTCGCATCCGCGCCAACCTCATGATCCAGGACGGTTGTGAACATTTCTGCTCCTACTGCATTGTCCCTTATGCCCGGGGCAGGATCAAAAGCAAGCCTTTAGAACAAATTATTGCCGAGGCAAATCAATTGGTTAAGGCCGGGGCAAGAGAGATCGTGCTGACCGGTATCAATCTTGGAACATACCAGTTTGATCTCCCCGCGGCCATTCATGGTCTCTCATCGATCAAAAATCTTTTTCGCATCCGCCTGAGCTCCCTGGAACCCATGTACCTCAGCAAGGAATTGATCGATGCGGTTGCCGAAACACCCCAGGTCTGCCGACACCTCCATATCCCCCTCCAGAGTGGAGACAACAACATACTTAAGGCAATGAACAGAAATTATTCCAGGGATGATTATCTTGATCTCATAGATTATATAAGGAGCAAGATGCCGGATTGCGGGATCACCACCGATATCATAGTTGGGTTTCCGGGCGAAGGGGAGCCGGAATTCCAAAATACAGTTGATCTAATCCATCACATCAAATTCAGCCGCATGCATATCTTTATCTACTCCCTGAGAAAAGGGACTCCGGCCGCAGATTTGCCAGATCAGGTAGATCCAAAAACCAAAAAAGAAAGAAGTAAATATCTGCACAAAATTAGAAATAAATATATGCTGGAGTTTGCCCATAAATACCTGAACAATGAAGTTGAGATCCTGGTCGAGCAAAAGGGGGAAGGTCTAACCTCCAATTTTATCCGCTGTTTCTTCAACGACCCCACAGATTCTTCTGGCAGCCTCAAAAAGATCTTCGCGAGATCAGTGAACAATTCGGGAGAAATCAGAGGATAAAGAGAGGGCCCCGCCTCTCCAAAGTATCCATGTTCCCTTTAGAAAGAATAGGGCCCTTCTTTTTTAGAGCAGTAGCTCTGTGCCGACGCTGATGCCGATTCCCTTCATGGAATAAGGTACATCAACTGAATCCGGTCCGGATCGGATTATGGAATAAGCGAGCTCGGCGTAAGAAGTTCCGCCAAGGCCGATATCTCCCTGGATGCCATAATAAATCTGGCCTCCATAAGAACCGCCTTTTTTCTCACTTCCATAAACGACGTAGTTTAGACCGCCTCCGACATAGGACTCAACCCCGCCCATGACGTCAGCCGGGATGTTGATGATACCATCAACGAACAACGGGATAGCTTT
This sequence comes from Candidatus Margulisiibacteriota bacterium, assembly GCA_036448795.1. Lineage (GTDB taxonomy): Bacteria > Margulisbacteria > WOR-1 > O2-12-FULL-45-9 > O2-12-FULL-45-9 > JAZFXQ01. The sequence goes on from JAZFXQ010000123.1 coordinate 1,688, forward strand.
CTTTTCGACATCATTGATGTCTTTTCCCATTGCTCCACCCAAGCCAAGCTTCCATTCAACGGCGTCTTCAGTAAGTCCCAACATCGGGCCGATACCCATGGGATCTGCGAAAATCAAGTCACCGCGAAGAACGATGATTGAATTACCCGCTACATATCCCAGAGTGTAACCAGAGTTTACCCCCACACCTAACAAGCCTTCCGGTGCCGCTGCTGGTCTGGCAACCGGTCGTGGCGGTGGTGCTACTGGTCGTGGTGGCGGTGGTGGCGGCGGAGCAACTCTTTCTCCCTCCGCTTGTGCCTTCCACCCTTTCATGCGGGTGATAGTGGACTTTTTCTGGGCCTGCAGGTCCTTAACAACTTTCGTGTTGCCCATTTTCCTGTGCCTTATGATCTTTTGATCCAAGAGCTTCAGGTAAGCTCGGCCAGCTGCCAATTTTTCTGCTGGAGACCGAGTGTCTGCCTGGGCGTAGACCATGCCCGCAAGTGCCACTGCGAAAACAAATAAAGTAATTAATACGACTATTCTCTTCAAAATATATCACCTCCTTTCTTAGTGCGGATTATAAGCTCAGCGCATTGTTTTGTCAAGTGAATATTTGCTAAAAACCCCATTCCCTGCGGTAGCCCACCAAGAGAGTGGTCCCGCTGTGGGAAGGACTGAATCCAGTCTGCAAAATTCCGTAGCCGATCTCTCCAAATAACTCCCCTCCAAAGCCTC
>JAZFXQ010000124.1:0-2478 GCA_036448795.1 Candidatus Margulisiibacteriota bacterium
GGCAAAATCGTTGATCCAGGGAAAATGATATACCTTGGCTCCACACTCTTTGGCAAACTGGACTGTACCATCCTTAGAGCCGGTATCCACCAGGATTACTTCATCTACGCTCTTTAACAGATCCGGTAAGGTCTTTTTAAGCATCACTTCTTCGTTCTTCACGATCATGCAGGCCGAAATTTTCATTTTAGTTTTCTCCAAGCATAAGCGAAATGGCTGGCTTACGCAGTGTTTTGCCAAGCACCTTCAGGACCTTCTCTTTATCGCCGACCATCTTATCCAGTATCCGGGCTATGGCCTTGCGGTGCCCTTTGATACCCCGATCCGCTTTTTTCAAATACCCTTCCAGTTTCTCAAGCTTGATCAGGCATTCTTTTTTATCGGTCCCGATCCTTTGCAACTCGTATTCCAGATTTGCCCTTTCCCCGTAAAAATCACCTTTTATTTTATAGCACTGTCCAAGCACCATCTCTTCAAGCTTCATGGGGGTATAATGATCTTTTCGGCCCCAGCGCTCAGCCTGAAGAACCAGTTGATGCTGGATCTCATTTAGGACTCTCTGTTGTGCTTTTTTACGTTTTGATCCTCTTGCCATGACTGTTACCCCACAATTTCCAAGAGGGCTTTAGAGTAAGCCCAATCCTGTTTTAACTTGGTATCGATCTCCGCTAATGCTTCTTGTCTGACTTCGCTCTGGACCCGATCCTGCTCTTGGGCCGACATCCCTAAAACTGAGCAAAGCATTTTGATGGTATTAAACTTAACATGGGCCATAAAGCGCTCCAAAAGCAGGTTATGAGACCTTGATTTCTTATAAAGTTCCCTGAAGGATTCTTCCAGAGCGGCCGCGTTCAATCCCAGCCGTGTGGCATGGATTAGCGACTTTCCCTTTGGAGCAGAAACGCTTTTATTGTGGATAGAAACCGTGGTAGAAAGGACAGCCAGGTCTTCCTCCCCGAGCTGAGCTATCTCAAATTCTCCCCTAGCCTGGACGTTCTTTCCTTGCGCGTTTAAATTGGGATTAACCTGGGCAGGATTTTGGGCTGCGGGATCAGCCTGATAGGCCCACTGGATGCCGGAAAGCGACGGATCCTGCTTAACCAAAACCTCCTTTTGCTGTTCCTGCTGCTGTTCAGGAAGCTTCGGTTTAACCACCGCATACATTTTTTCCTTGGCTATATCTGCGCTTACGGAGTTACTCATAATATGTGCCTTCCTCTATATAATATATCGGATTAACTCGGGAAAAACTTGCATGTTTTAGGCGGATTTTCAGGAGGCTTTTTAACGTTTCTTCCTTCTTTGTGAAGGTCGATTTCTGCGGGAAGAGGACCTGGTAGCAGACTTTTTCCTATCCGCCATTTGAAAATTCTTACTGCCGCTAATCTTTTTAATTTGTTGGGCCTTCCCTTTCTTAGATCTAGCTTTTTTATCAGCGGCTTTAGCTTTAGCCTTAGCTTGTAGAGCTCTTTTAATACCCTCAGCTTCACTGAGCTTCTTTTCATATTCCTTATCTTTCTCTTTTTCAATCTTCTTCTTATGTTTTTTCATATCGGCCTTATATCTCAATTGATCCAGCAAATAAAACCCATATGCATTAGCATTTCTTTTCGTGGTTGCAACTTCTGCCAGCATAAGAGTTCCGCTCAGATGTGTGGCCCAATTGTCCCTTTGTAAATTATAGGCCTGACCATTAAAGATCACCGGGGAATATCCCTTAATCTGCTTATCTGTAAGCGCCAGAATTTGACAAAAAGTGCTGTAGTAGTGGTGCCTACCTGACACACGCTGATTTTTATTAGGATCATCAATATCTGGCCAACCCTCTCTTGGCTCGTCCATGATCGGGTTATTATTTGGCGCAACATTTTCAGGATGGTATCCCTTATCTAGATCAGGAAGCGAAGGATCCCGGTCCCATACATTCCACCTCAAAGTAGTATAGGTATCCCAGCTCGTTCCACGGCCATACCTTTCAGACCAGGGTTGAATTACCCTTCCCCATCCCTCCCCCTCCCCTTCTAAGAATCCAGGACTAGTACCGCCCTGCACACCTAAGGAGGCCTCATTCTTAAATTTAGCTGCAAAATCTTCATCACCTAAATTCTCTAAATATGTTGTAGCTTCGCTTATTAGCCAGGTTTTGAACTCCTCGAGTTCTTCCTGATCTTGGTTGAAATGAGATAATCTGACTGCCCAACTAAAGGGATGCTGCAGGGCATAAAATGTTTCCAGTATCTTTAAACTATTAGGGTCAATGCCGCGGGTATATGTATCAAACCACTCTATTAATTGGAGATCCTTGGGTCCCCCATTTCCCCCTTCGCCGTGGGCATACCAGAGCGGGCCAAAAATATCCGTCGCTGCATAAGCTATTTTTCGCTTGGAGTCTAGAATGGAACACAAAATCAAATAGGCTCCTGCTCCCTCTTCGTCCTCTTGTATCTCGCCATCGCCATCCATATCAAAATCTTCTTT
>JAZFXQ010000125.1:0-6386 GCA_036448795.1 Candidatus Margulisiibacteriota bacterium
CCGAGCATGTTGTTTCCGGGGCCATTCTTATCGCAAAAGCCGCTGGCGCTGAAAGGATCATAATTGGAATTGAGGATAACAAACCGGATGCCATCGAAAGAATGAAATCCGTGGCCCGCAAACAAAAGCCTGGATTGGTGAGCGTGGTTAAGCTCAAGACCAAATATCCGCAGGGCGGGGAAAAAATGCTGGTCAAAGCCGCCCTGGGAAGAGAAGTTCCGTCCCGGGGTCTGCCCCTGGATGTGGGGGTGGTGGTCTCAAATGTGGGAACAGCGGTTGCCGTGGACGATGCCATCACGTCCGGCACCCCTTTGATCAAAAGAGTTATTACCGTGGCCGGTTCAGGAATAAAAAGCCCTCAAAATGTTTTGGTGAGGATCGGGACCACTTTCCAGGATGTGGTCGAGGAGTGCGGTGGTCTAACTGAGGATGCTCATAAGATCATCATGGGCGGACCAATGATGGGGGTCTCCCAATTTTCGCTCGAGGTTCCGGTGGTCAAGGCCACCACCTGTATTTTGGTCTTAAGCCGCAAAGAGGTTATTCAGGAAAAAGTTTATCCCTGCATAAAGTGTTCCAGATGCGTTGATCATTGTCCCATCTATCTGTTGCCGAGCAGATTGGCGGCATTTGCTGAAAACGGCAGATACGGTGATTTTGAGGATTGGGGTGGGCAGGACTGCATTGAGTGCGGGAGCTGCGCCTATGTCTGCCCGGCCAAGATCCCCATTGTGCATTGGGTCAAGCTGGCAAAACTAAAACTGGTGCAGATGAAATGAGTTATTTAATAACACATGCGCCGCATCTAAAAGATAAACTGACGGTTCCGCATATGATGTATGCGACCATGGCCATGCTGCTGCCTGCCGCCCTGGCTGGAATATACTTTTTTGGATTAAGGGCCCTGGGACTGATCCTGGTCTGTGTGGCGACCGCGGTTGCTACCGAATACGTTATTAATAAGCTCATGAAAAAAGAAGTCACGATTATGGACGGTAGTGCGGCCTTGACCGGCCTGCTCCTGGCGCTTTGTATTTCACCTTCTCTTCCGTTTTTTGCCGCGATCCTTGGATCGATCTTTGCTATCGCCATCGGCAAACTCCTCTTTGGCGGTCTGGGCTACAATATTTTTAATCCGACTTTGACCGGAAGGGTTTTCCTGGCAGCTGCTTTTCCAGTGCATATGACCAATTGGGTTGCCCCTTTAGCTTCTCGGGGTGTGGAAGCGGTGTCTTCCGCTACTCCCCTGGCAGTTATGAAATTTCAACATGAGTTGACCCCTTATTGGGATCTTCTTATGGGGAATGTTTCTGGCTGTATTGGTGAGACCTCGGCCCTGCTTCTGCTGTTGGGAGGGTTAGCCCTGACCCTGCGGGCAGGACTGTGGCGCATTCCACTGAGCTATCTGGGAACGGTTGCTCTTTTGGGAGGGCTTTTCTGGATGATCGATCCTTCAAAATATCCGGATCCGCTTTTCCATCTCCTGGCCGGGGGCTTGATGTTGGGTGCTTGGTTCATGGCGACCGATCCGGTTACCTCTCCCTTGACCAGAAAAGGGATGCTGATCTTTGGCATGGGAGCAGGGATCCTGGTGGTGGTGATCCGATTGTTTTCCGGTCTTCCGGAAGGGGTCATGTTTTCGATCCTGATCATGAACGCCGTTGTTCCGTTGATCAACCGCTATACCAGACCAAGGATTTTGGGGCGAAAGAGATGAATAAAATAGTGCGCATGATAGTTGTGCTGGGTGTGATCGGTCTTATCTCAGGAGGGACCCTGGCATTGGTTTATCAGTGGGCGCTCCCCAAGATCATTGAGAATCAGATCAGAGAAACCAAGGCCGCGATTTTCAAGGTTTTGCCAGAAACCAGATCTTACAAGAAGGTTGTAAAAGATGAATTAACCTACTTCGAGTGTTTTGATGATAGGGGGGAAAGGGCGGGAACCGCCATCCTTTGCAAGGGGAACGGCTATCAGGGCGAGATAAAGCTTATGGTGGGGGTAAATGCCGATTTTACAAAATTCACGGGCTTGACTATTCTGGAGCAAGTTGAAACCCCCGGCTTAGGAGCAAAGATCGCTGAGAGGAAATTTTTTAAGCAGTTTAAGGATCTGGCAACCAAACCTCCCATTGCATATGTTAAAGGGAGACCTCCCGAAAAACCAAACCAGATTCAGGCCATAACCGGAGCAACGATTTCGTCTCGAGCAGTAGTGAATATTATAAATAAAACGGTGAAAGAATGGCTGGAAATCCAGTAAAAAGAAATCTGTCCTATGAATTTTTAAAAGGGCTCTGGGATGAGTCCCCCATCTTTCGACAGCTTCTGGGGATGTGTCCCACGCTGGCTGTCACCACCACGGCAATAAATGCTTTGTCCATGGGGCTGGCCACTTCCTTTGTCCTGGTTTGTTCAGCCACCATTGTTTCTTTTATCCGCAAACTGATCCCGAACCAGGTCCGCATTGCTTCTTACATTGTGGTCATTGCAACCTTTGTGACCATAGCGGACCTATTCTTAAAAGGGAACTTTCCGGATATCTCAAAGGCCCTGGGTCCTTTTGTCCCGCTGATCGTGGTGAACTGCTTGATCCTGGGAAGAGCCGAGGTTTTTGCCTCCAGGCATGATCCCTTTCCGGCTTTTGTGGATGCGCTGGGGATGGGATTTGGTTTCAGTATTGCCCTTACGGTTTTGGGGACCGTTCGCGAAATCCTCGGATCCGGTACGATCTTTGGTTTCCTGAATTTTGAGCCCTGGGTGATCATGATCCTTCCGGGAGGAGCGTTCATCACCCTGGGATTGCTGATCGGTCTCATGAACATGATCAAGGAGCGCACAAAATAGTATGGATCTCTTGATAATTTTTATATCAGCGGCAGTAGTGAACAACTTTGTGCTGATCTACTTTTTGGGGATCTGCCCCTTCCTGGGGGTCTCAAATAAAACGGAAAAGGCCTTCAGCATGGGATTGGCAACCACCTTTGTCATGGTCCTGGCGGCGCTTGTGACCTGGCTTATCAATAATTTGATCTTGATCCCTTTTAATCTTCCCTTTTTGCAATACGTCTCATTTATCATTGTGATCGCTTCCCTGGTCCAGTTTGTGGAGATGTTTATCAGGAAGACATCTTCCACTCTTTACCGGGCGCTTGGAATATTTTTACCCTTGATCACCACCAATTGCGCCATCCTGGGCTTGGCGCTTCTGGCCGCGCTCCGGGAATATAATTTTATCCAGAGCGTTGTCTTTGGTTTTGCTGCCGGGGTTGGATTTACCCTTGCGCTGCTTATTATGGCCGGCATTCGTGAAGAACTGGAGATGGCGCCCATTCCTGAACCGTTCAAGGGCGCGCCCATCACACTAATTATTGCAGGCCTATTAGCTTTAGCTTTTATGGGATTTGCGGGGTTAATCGCCGGATGAATGTAATCTTTATTTCATTATTAGCCATGGGAGGTTTGGGGCTGTTTTTTGCAGCGGTCTTGGGCTTTGCCTCGGAGAAGCTAAAGGTCATAGAAGATCCCCGGGTGGCGCAGGTGCTTGAGGCCCTTCCCGGTCTGAACTGCGGGGCCTGCGGATATGCCGGCTGCCATGACCTGGCTGAAAAGATCGTGGCCCAGGGAAGCTTAGAAGATCTTCGCTGTCCGCCCGGCGGTTCTGAGGTCGAAGAAAAGATCGCTGAAATACTTGGAATAGCTGCGGCGCCAGCCGTAAAGAAACGAGCCGTGGTCAAATGCGGGGGAGGCAAGGCCCTGGCAGTTGAGCGGGCAGAGTATCAAGGGATCTCAAACTGCACTGCGGCTGAACTGGTTGCGGGCGGATCCAAGGCCTGTACTTATGGGTGTCTGGGTCTGGGGGATTGCGTGACGGTCTGTCCCTTTGATGCTATCTCTATGGGGGAGGATGACCTGCCGCATGTGATCGAGGAAAAGTGCACGGCCTGCGGACTGTGTGTGGAAGCCTGTCCCAGAAACATTATTGAGCTGGTTCCCTGCGACAATCGAGTGGTGGTGGTCTGCAACTCCAGAGATAAGGGAGCAGTGACGAGAAAAGTTTGCAAAGTGGGGTGCATTGCGTGTATGATATGTGTAAAGGCTGCTCCGGAGGGTTATCAAGTAGCGGATAACCTTGCCAGAGTAAATTGTGAGAAAGGAGATGGGGTGGCCGAGCCAGCCATTCCCAAATGTCCAACAAAATGCATCGTAAAACTCTGATAGTTTTAATAGGCCTGCTCGGTCTGGCAGTGGTGGTGGTGGTTCTGGTCTCTGCCATGGGCGGGAGGCCTAAGATTGCCCCTAAAGAAGGTCCCCTGGCCATTGATTTTACTTTAAAAGACTTGAACGGCAAGACCCATACCCTTTCGGATTACAGGGGAAAGTTTGTTTTTCTTAATTTCTGGACTACCTGGTGCCCGCCCTGCAAAAAAGAGATGCCCTCTATGCAAAAACTTTATAAGGATTCTGACAAGGAAAAGTTTGTAATGCTGGCAGTGAATGCTAAAGAAGCTAAAAATGTGGTCCAAGCTTTTGCGAATAAAAACGGATATACCTTTCCGATTTTGCTGGATAGCGGCTACAAGGTCGGCGGAGAATATCGAGTGCAGGCCATTCCTCTTACTTTTCTCATAGACAAGGAAGGGCGGGTTGTCGGCAAGATATGCGGGGCGCGGGAATGGAAGTGGGAAGACCTTAAGACTTTAGTTCAATGACTTCAAACGTCAATCTGGCCATTGCTTTTTTCGGTGGTGTACTAGCTTTTTTCTCCCCCTGTTTTCTGCCCCTGGTCCCGGCCTATTTGATCTACATTACCGGCCTTTCTTTTGAAGAGATCCAGAAAGTGCGGGGAATGACAATTGTTCATTCGCTTCTCTTTATCCTTGGTTTTACGATCGTCTTCACCTCCCTGGGAATGGCGGCCGGTCTGGCCGGTCAGTTTTTCTTCCAATTTGCAGACGTGATCAGAATTATGGGCGGGCTTCTGATTGTTTTTCTCGGGTTATATCTGATGAGGATCATAAAACTTCCTTTTCTGGATCTGGAACGCAAGATCACCATTTCATCCAAACCGGCCGGTTTTGCGGGCACGCTCCTGGTGGGGATGGTTTTTGCGCTGGGATGGACGCCCTGCGTGGGTCCGATCCTGGCAGGAATTCTGCTTTTTGCCAGCCAAACTGCCACACTCGGAGAGGGGGCTTTGATGCTCATTGCTTTTTCTCTGGGGATCGGACTTCCTCTTTTTCTTTTTTCTCTGGCCGTGAATTATTCCCTTTCTTTCATAAAGAAGATCGAAAAGTATTTGGGAGCCATCCATTTTGTGAGCGGGATATTTCTGATAATAGTGGGTTTGCTCTTGATGACCAATTACCTGCAAACCATTTCTATTTGGCTGATTGAATTGACCGGATACAAAGGGATATAATATACTTTAAAAAATGGGACAGTTTAAATTCTCTAAGACCAATATTTCCGGTATCCTGGTGATCGAGCCCAGGGCCTTTCAGGACGAGCGGGGATTCTTTATGGAATGCTACAGCACCCGGGATTTTGAGGCAAACGGCCTGCCTGAAACATTTGTCCAGGACAACCAGAGCCAATCCAGGAAAGGGGTCCTGCGCGGTCTTCATTATCAGCTTCATCCCAGCCCCATGGGCAAACTTGTCCGGTGTATCAAGGGTAAGGTCTTTGACGTGGGGGTGGACGTTCGAAAGGGCTCTCCCACATTCGGCAAGTGGTATGGAGAGATCCTTTCCGGAGAGAACCATAAAATGATCTATTTTCCGCCGGGTTTTGCTCACGGATTCTTGACCCTGGAAGATGACACCCATGTCTATTACAAGTGTACCGGTCTTTACAGCAAGGAGAATGAAAGAGCCATGATCTGGAACGATCCAGAGGTCGGAATAAAGTGGCCATTAGATGAAGTGGGTGGGGAAGCCATTCTCTCAGATCGAGATAAGGTTCATCCTGGCTTGAAAAACGCAGAGACCAATCACGTTTACAAAAGCTAAATTTTAAAAAACCTTCTGGCGTTGTTCGTGGTTTGTGCAGCTACTTCTTCAACTGACAATCCCTTGGCTTCCGCAATTTGTTCCGCAACTTTAACCACATAAGCCGGTTCATTCCTTTTTCCGCGGTAGGCCTGAGGAGCCAGGAAAGGGCAGTCGGTCTCGATCATGATCCGGTCCAAAGGAATTTCCTTGGCCGCATTTCTGACCTTATCTGCCTTGGGAAAGGTGATGTTTCCGGTGAAAGAAATAAGTAATCCCAGATCCAAAGCTTCTTTCGCAAGGTCCATATCTCCAGAGAAGCAGTGAAGAACTCCCTTAAGCTTTCCCCCTCGACTTCGCTCGGGGCAAGCCTGATTTTCTTCGTGGATGATGAGCA
>JAZFXQ010000126.1:0-12766 GCA_036448795.1 Candidatus Margulisiibacteriota bacterium
AAACCAGGATCTTTTCTCCCTTCTCTTTGGCAAGGAGAACCCGCCTGGCTGCTCGGTCGATATCCGGAATCTCCATCGGGTCTCGTAAGTGACCCAAGCGCGGATTCAAAAACATATCCGATTCCCCAACGCTTCGGATGCCCCGATTGATCAAGACCTGCGCAGTTAGAGTGGAAATTTTGAGCTCGTGGGAAAGAGCATGGGCGAGGACATTTTCGGGTTTACAAATCCGCCATATGGTATTCACGCTTTTTTTATCAACATCAATTTCTGGCCGTATTCTACCGGCTGGCCGTTTTCGACCAGAATTTTTACCAGCTTGCCCTTAACTTCCGCTTCGATCTCGTTGAAGAGCTTCATGGCCTCAATGATGCAAACCACCTTGCCTGGGGCTACTTCGTCCCCGGCCTCTAGAAAAGGGGGTGATTCAGGCGAGGGTGACCGATAGAAAGTCCCTACCATGGGAGAAGTAATGGCCAACATCCCTTCCTCTTCGACTTCAGCTGAAGAAGAAACCGGCGAAGCAGCCGCTTGAGCAGGAACTGAAGTGGTATGGCTGCTGATGACCCCTTCCCTATCCCGGCGCACCTCGTACTTTACCCCTTTTTCCTCCACCGCCAGCCCGGTGATGTCTTCCTCCTTGATCAACTGAATTAATTTCTTTACCAGATTCCAATCAACCATCTTTGATCACGCCCTTCCGAGATATTTCCCATCTCGAGTGTCTATCTTAAGCACGTCTTCCACGTTCACGAAAAATGGAACCTGCACCACCACCCCGGTCTCCATGGTGGCCGGTTTACCGCCGGATACCGTATCCCCCTTAAAACCCGGAGAGGTTTCGACTACCTTCAGCTTGACCGCGACCGGCAGATTCACATCCAGGGTCTCATCCCCATAAAAGGAAATAGTGACCACAAAACCCTCTTTTAAATACTGGGCCGCTTCCCCGATCTTGTCCCGGCCAAGAGCGATCTGCTCATAGGTGGCCTGGTCCATAAAGTGAAAATTATCCTGGTCAGAGTATAAGAACAGCATCTGCTTGTAATCGATGTGGGCCGGCTCGATCTTTTCACCGGTATTGAAAGTCTTATCGATGATGGCCCCGCTGCGCAGATTCTTGAATTTGATCTTGATGCGGGTCTGCTGGGCTGCCCTTTTCTGGTGGAATTCCAGACAGCGGAAGAGCCCTCCGCCGATTTCAACCGTTACCCCGGGCTTTACATCGTTGATGGGGATCGCCATAGCCCGTAAAGTATAGCAAGCTTGACGCCCCTTTTCAAGTCAGGTAAAATGGCAGGCGTGGATATTTTTGCGCTTTTAATTATAGCCGCCGGTTATCTCATCGGTTCCATTCCCTTTGGTTATCTGATCCCAAAAATCTGGAACATTGATGTCCGACATTATGGTTCGGGCAACATCGGCGCCACAAATGTTTTCCGCACTCTAGGCCCCCTCCTCGGAATCTTTGTCTTTATCCTGGATATTGCTAAAGGAACGCTTGCAATCTATCTGGCCCAGCAGACAATGGATGCCCCTTTAGTGATTGTCCTGACCGGCTTGGCGGCGCTTTTGGGACACATGCATTCTGTCTTTTTAAAATTCAAAGGGGGGCGGGGGGCTGCCACCGGCTTAGGAGTTCTGCTGGGAGTTGCTCCGGACATTTTTCTGGGAGCCCTAATTCTGGTTGTTCTCATAATACTCATAACCCGTTATGTTTCGGTAGCATCCATGATCGTGCCGATTTTGGTCGCGGCCGCCTTCTTTGCTCTCAAGCGACCCCTCCCCTATTCTTTGGCATCCGTTTTATTCGCTATATTAATCATTATTCGACATATCCCCAATATCAAAAGACTGCTTGAAAAAAGCGAACCAAGGATTGGAGGAAAAAGTGCCTAAAAATAAAACTCACAAAATTTCTGTTATCGGAGCGGGCGCCTGGGGAACGACCCTGGCCATCCTGCTTGCGGAAAAATGGCATGCCGTAACTCTCTGGGCCTACGAGAAAGAACTGATTGAGCAGATCAGGGAATTCCGCGAGAACAAACTTTTTCTTCCTGGATTCCAGCTTCCCGAAAGCATAGAGGTCACGGAAGAGATAGAGCAAACCAAAGGCTCAGAGGTCTTCGTCTTTGCTGTCCCCACTCAATTCTTAAGAACAGTTGCGATCCGATCCAAGAAAGTTGTGGATCCGCGTGCCGTAGTTGTTTCGGTCAGTAAAGGGATTGAAGATAAAACCTTAAAACTCCCCCAGGATATCTTAAAAGAGGAGTTGAAGATCAAGAACCTGGCGGTTCTTTGCGGCCCAAATCTCTCAAAAGAGATCGCCATGGGGCTTCCTGCCGCAAGCGTAGTTGCTTCTCAAGACATGAAGATCGCAAAATTTGTCCAGGAATTTTTTATGCTGGAGCGCTTCAGGGTTTATACTAACTCTGACCCTCTGGGTGTCCAGCTGGGCGGCGCTTTAAAAAACATAATCGCCATTGCTGCTGGAGTGGCGGACGGCCTGGAGCTCGGGAATAACGCCATTGCCAGCCTCATGATAAGGGGGATCGCTGAAATCACGCGCCTGGGGGTCGCCATGGGAGCCAATCCCAAAACCTTTGCCGGACTATCGGGCATGGGAGATCTGGTCGCCACCTGCTCAAGCAAACTTTCCAGAAACCACCGGGTAGGAGAGCAGATCGCCAAAGGGAAAAAACTTTCCGAGGTGCGAGCCAGCATGAAGCATGTGGCAGAAGGAATCATGACCACCAAAGCCGCCCTGGCTCTGGGAAAAAAGCATGGGGTCCAGCTTCCGGTAACCAACGAGATCTATCAGGTTCTTTACGAAGGCAAAGATCCCTTTCAATCCATATCCGACCTTATGACCCGCTCCGCTACTAGTGAATGAGGCGCGCTTTGGTTTTGGCGCCCTTCTCTTCCATCTCTTTTATCTTGGGCTGATCAATTGATTCCAGAATCTGAGCAGTTAAAATATGGGGTGTAACAAACACCAGCAATTCGTGCTTTTCCTTGGTGATAACGGTTCTCCTGAAAAGCGCTCCAAGGATCGGGATATCCATGAGGAGCGGGATCCCGTAATCGTCCTGAGTATCCTTATCCTTCATTAACCCCCCGATCACAAAGGTCTGCCCGTCCTTGACTATAACATCGTTCTTGGTCTCGGTGGTGTTTTCCTGCGGAAGGTCCCCCACAATATTGCCGTCGCTTATCTTGGGCTCAACCGTCATGCGAATAAATCCACTTTTGGTAACATGGGGCTTTAACTTTAAAGAGGTCCCAACCTCAAGAAAACGTATTTCCTGGGTGGTGGCGGTTTCGGTGATGACCGTGGTTTTATAGCCCAATTTGGAACCGATGAGCAGGGTAGCTTCCTCGTTGCTGATGGTTGTGATGCGCGGCGTGGCAATGGTATTGTACTTGGCTCCGGTTTTTAAGGCAGAGAGGTAGCCTTCGATATCTCCAGAAAAGACCTGGGCGTAAAAACCCTGGGCGCCGGTATCGGTTGACCTTCCAGCTAAATTTTTGGTCTCAATAATATCGGATGTGTCACCGGGATTGATGTATTTCGCGTCAACGCCGATGTCCCCTCCCTGAGTGTGCCGCAGCTCGATCATCCGAACTTCGATCATAACCTGGGTGGGTGGGACATCCAGCTCCTTGATGAGTGTCTCCAAGCGCGGCAGATAATCCGAAGTGGTCTGAATGACCAGAACATTGTAGGAGTCATTTACTGAGACCTTGCTCCCGGCCGGCAAAATATCCTTGACGATATCCTCAATATCCGAAGGCCGCGCATTTTCCATATAATAGGTGCGCATGATCTTTTTGGTTGAAACATAGGTCGTCCCGGCCTCTTCGAACCAATCCAGACCCTTTGCCCGGAGAAGTGCCTCCAGTCCCTCTTTGGGGGTCACCCCGGTAAAGGTCACGGTCACCTTCCCTTTCACGTCGTCCGAGGCGATAATATTGGACCGGGTCGCCTTGGCAAAGATCTGCAGAACCGATTTGATATCTGCGTCCTTCAAATTAAGGTAGACCCGCCCCTTCTTAATTTGAACATTGGTGGCCCGCGCCGCCCATGCCTGACCGGTAAACAAAAAACAGAGAACAGCAACTATAATGATCACTCCATATTTTTGAACTTTGAACTTTGACTTTTGATTTTCCATTTCATTCACCCCCCAATTTTAATGTTTTTGTTCTTCTTCCCTTCCTCAAGACCACACTGGTCCGGCTGATCCTGACCACTCTCCACCCCATGATGGTTGCTCCCTCGGTCATGACCTGACCCGAGATAAACGCAGCCTTTAACCCGGACCCCACCCAGATCCCATTCAATTCCGGCCCGCTCGGTTTCTTTGGGGCCTCCTTTTTTCCCTTAGCAGCCCTCGCCTTAGCGGCCTCCAACTCTTCTTTACTTGTTACTGCAACACGCAAGGCAAAGGGATCCGCCAATTTTTTCGGCTTGACTGCCTTAGGAGCTCTTTCCTCTTTTACTTCTGGCTGCGTGGTGGTCGTCACTCCCTCAGCTGGTTTGGCAGGCGGCACCTCCTTTTTGATCTCCAGCTTTTCGGGCTGCTTGCTGAGCAATCCCGAGATATAGGGTGTGACCAGCGGCAGGTAAGTATAGACCGCATAACCCAGCACTGCAACCAAGAGTACCACTAAAAATATAGGTTTTTTCGCCATCCTAAAAATACGCCGTCAAAACAATCTTTATGCTTAAATCCGGCCTCTTGACGCCTCCCCCTGACATTCTTAATGAGTCGATTATGACCAGGACCTCCAGATCACGCAAGATCCTTAAAAATTCATAGAGATTCTGGTAGCTCCCCATACAAATAAGATCAAATCCAAATTTATTCTTGTCCTCCCCCATAATAGGCCTGATCGAAATTAAATTCAACCCGGATTTAGTGGTCGCCTGAGCAATCGCCCGCAGGACCGCCAGGGCCCTTTCTTCCACCGGGACCTCGATTATGCCCGGCTCGGGGCCATCCCCTTTCTTGATTGATTCCAGGATTTTAATTTTTCCCTCAGCCACATTCAGCTCCAAACGGGCATCCTGAAGTCTGCTATTAAATTCCGCGATCTCATTCCACTTGGGAGCCAGCAGAAATTGATAAAATATATAAAAGATGAAAACCACCAAAGTCATGGCTGCCAGTTTTTTTTCTCTATCTGATAGTTTTACAGGAGGCATAGCTTCTCCTTCATTCTAATTTGAACTTTGCCACGATCTCAAAATTAAAAGCGTCCCGCACATAATCGTAATTCTTGATAGCCTGGATAAGTTCCACATCCTGGATATGTTCGGAGGCCGAGAGGGACAGAACGAATCTGGAAAGTATATTTTCGGCCGTGTCCCCTTTTTCAAACACGGTCCCCCACATATGCAGTTCATTTGGAGTAAGATTCAGAACATTTATAAAAACACTCGAGGGAATGATGACGCTCAGCTCCTCGAATATTTTGGGCATTTTGGTGCCTCGGGTCCGATAGGTTGAAAAAGCCATTTGCTTTTCTTTTTCTGCCCGCATCGCTTTTTTCATGACATTCAAGGTCTCGATGCGCGGCTTGTATTCCTTAAGCTGCTTCTCAATAGAATCCAGCTCACTCTTTAAACTATAGGCGTACAACCAGAACCCGGAATAGATCAGCAGCAATATCGCCAGGAAAGCCGGAAGCACATACTGCGGTTTGGAGATTTTTTGGATAAGGATCCGATAGCGGTACTTTACCTCCTCCGGTATCAAGTTTATTTTTTCTCCGCCAACCAGGGCCGCCCCCACTGCCGCAGAGAAGCGCGACATAACTTTTTCCAGGGCCGCCTTATCCGGCAGATTCTCATCATAGCCCCGGCCTTCCATGGCATCCGGCAGAGCCACCGGTATTCCCAATCCCTCGGAGAGAAAATCGACCAGGTTTATGGTCATGGAGCTTCCGCCGGTGAGGTAGATCCGGTTTATGGCCGCTTCACCGGTCTGTCCCTTATAATATTCAAAGCTGCGCATGATCTCGTCCTGCACGCGCTCCAGGGCCGGACGGACCATGGCCTGGAGCTGGGTGATCGGAATATCCGCCAGTTTTGGGAATTTCTCAACATCCACCGGGATCCCATACTCAACCTTGATCTTTTCCGCTTCATCCGGGCTGATCTCCACCCTTCCGTCCCCCGAAACCATAACCCCGGCCATGGCCAGGGTGATATTCTCTCCCCCGATGCTCAGTTCGCGATTGAATTCAAGCTTGCCCTCTTTGAAAATGCTGATATTGGTGGTGCGCTTTCCCATATAAACCAAAGATATGATCTTATCCTGTTCTGCCAGGACCCTCGCTCGAAAAGCCTCCTGCATACTGTCGGGCATGATGGTTAACGCAGTCAGTTTCAATCCAGCTTTACGAATGATATTTTCGGTCTCACGGTAAAGGCTGCGGTTTATGCAGGCGGCAACGTAATCCACCCTTTCGGATTCAGCTTTCTTGGGGAGGGGATAAAAATCAATGACCGCCTCTTCGATCGGAAAAGGGATCTCTTCGGCAAATTTCCACCTGATGGCCTCGGCGGTCTCGGCCCTTCCCATGGGAGAAAGGGTGAAGATCTTGACATATGCGTCGCTTCCCCCCACCACCACCGCCGCCTCCCTGGTTTTTATGTTCCTGGTCTGGATAAGCTTGCGCAGGGCTTCGGCCTGGGCATCTTCTTTCTGGGGGTGCTTGTCGATCAGGGAATAGGGAACCTCGGTCAAGGCCCAGTTCCTTAAAACGGGCTTGTCCTTCACTCTCTCAATTTCAACTACCTTGACCGCAGTGACCCGCAGGTCAATTCCAAGGATTGCTTTAGAACTTGGCATTTAGAAGTATTATATAAAATGTGAGGAATTTGTCAAACAGAATTAGTAGACTTCGTCCCAGGAAGATACTTCAAAAGAGGTGGAAACAAAACCCTCTATATCAGGGGCTAAATAAGCCGGGCTATATTCGATCCAGGTTTGATTCAGAAAATCTCCAGATTCGTAACAGACCACCGCCCCGTAAAGGGCAAAGCTACCAGAAACTTCAGTGGTATTAGAATAGATCAATCCGTAAACCTTTGTTCCTGAACCTCCTTCAAACTTCCCATAGGGGGCCAATAAAGTGGTATTCGAACCAACCTCAGTGTTATCGCCAAGGTATATTGCCTCTCCAGAACTCTTGGAATAAATAACTGAATTTTCTTGAATATCACGGCCGTTATTGTCTATAAACCTGCCGTAGGCATATACTTCTAAATTTGCGCCAAAACTAGTGGCATTACTAAATGTAACATCTCCCTTGGCGATTAATCTGACATTGCTCCCAATTTTGCCTGTATCAATCATATTTATATCACCGTTTCCAGAAGGGTTGCCAGTAGCTACTAACGTTCCGGGGCCATTCACTTCACCCTTAGAAATCGTTATATCCGTATAATAATAAGTACCGCCGTCAAGATTCCAAGTAGCACTAGTACTTTTGTTTAAAGCACCTGCTGCTGTACTGCTCGTCATTGATAATATATCATCATAATAAGAATTATTCCATTCTGGCATTTCTGCCTCAGGAGCGGATTCCCAGGAAACATAAGTCGCCTGGTCGAATATTTGAATGCTTTCACTGTAAATTATCCCGTCCGTCTGATCAGCACCATTATACATATTGATCGGACCATTATAGTAAAAATCTCCCTGGACGTGTACTTGATCCCTTAGATTTAAAGTCTCTCCACCCGGATTAGCGATATACCCCCCATAATCAAAGGCAGTTGGGAGCCCGCCGCCTTTAATTTCAACTCTTATCCCTCTCTGATAAGTTGTCGCCCCGACAGTTATTAAGCCGGTTGAAGTAAAAGTGATCCGATTCTTCTGCTCATCTGTGGTGGTGATGGTAAAAACACCGTCAGAAAAGGTCTTGGTTTCCTGGGAGGGCGGACTTGACCAGTCGTCATCGCCGTCCAGTTGTTTCAGATAATATTCAACTCCCGCGCTGGCAATATAAAACGCATCCTGAGAGTGATAATTCTTGACCGCGATCACCGCGTCCGATGAAATAAAAGTAGAGGTGGTTATGGCCAGCAGCGTTATGACCAGAACAATAAAGATCGCCGCTATAAAAGTGAAACCTTGCTTGATGGAATGCATATCCCTCCAGTATCTGGATCGGGATTAGTAGACTTCGTCCCAATCCGTGAGGTGGGTCTCTTCCTGCCCTTCCGTACCCTCGAATCCCACCAGGCCATCCCAATCGATCACATCCGGGTTAAGATCGAAGGTTGAATTTTCGCCGATATCTTCCACATATCCTGCTACGATCAAGCCGCTGAAATCTGTGTTATTCCCGAGAGAAAGGGTTCCCCCCGCATAAAGAAAGCCATCAAAGGAGCAGTTGTTTCCAAAATCAATGTCACCAGGGGTTAGGAATGCGGTTCCTTCTCCAACACCCACATCCCCTACTATCTCATTGTTTCCAACATCAAACCCGACCGATGAATACCAGACACCGTATTTCCCGATAGAAATATTGTTTTCCATAGTAATCAAGCCGCCCGCAATAACATGCAGGTAATCCCCGAAGGTTGAATTATTCCGCACCAGGATCGTTCCAGTTGCCACAATGGTAGCTGTGCCTGTAACATTGATGGTACAGTTCTGCTTAAAGACGATATTTCCATTTACATAGGTTGTTCCGGAAACGGTTTTTCCGCCCGCATATTCCTTATCTGCGGGGGAGTAAGTTGCAGCAGTTGCAAGTTCATTGTCATAGTAGGTGCTTTCAAGCGAGGGCGGCTCTTCGGGCATCGTCGAACCGGATTCGGCAGAGCCGGTAATACCGGTAGTATCTCCGGTTATATCGCCTGATACCTGAGCATCTCCGCTGATGGTCGTATTATTTCCGATATCAACGTCACTGTCAACAAGAATACTCCCGTTGATAGTAACATTGTTCCCGATATTTGTTTCACCGGTACCACTACCAGTCCCCCCCATGTAAAGCACATAATCCTCAGCAATGGATCCTAGACCTCCACCCATTCTTTGAATAGTAGAGCGAATCCCCCTTCGGTAAGTAGTCGCGCCACTGGTTACCAAACCAGTAACCGTAAAAGTGATGCGATTCCTTTGCTCATTGGTGGTGGTAATGGTAAGAACACCGCCTGAGAAAGATTTTGTTTCCTGAGACGGCGGAGTTGACCAGTCGGCATCACCATCCAGCTGTTTCAGGTAATACTCAACCCCGGCGCTGGCAATATAAAACGCATCCTGAGAGTGATAATTCTTGACCGCGATCACCGCATCCGAAGAGATAAAGGTGGAGGTGGTGATAGCCAGCAGGGTCATCACCAGCACAATAAATATTGCTCCAATTAAAGTAAAACCCTTCTTCATCATTTGATCCTCTTGACCCTGATGCGCGCCGCGGATTCGGTCACAAACTTGTTGTCATCCTTTACCACGATCAACCTGCAGCGCACCACCCGCATCTGATTGGTAACTGCTGTTTCATTACCGTCCTTGTCCAAATAGGTAAAGTTCAAACCGCAGGGATCCTGCAAATTCTCAAGTAAAATATCAGAATTCCGGAATAAAGCAGTCCCTTCCTGCGAAAAAGTTACTGTGTTATTAGAAACATCCAGGAAGCTTATTTCCTTTGAGGCATGGGTAGTAATGTTTGTGTTTTTTTTGGCGCGCTTGAGCTCCCGGCCCACGCGATTCATGGCCGCCCGGGTGGACAAAGCTATATTTTTCTGGCCGCTCAAGAATTTCCAGGCAAAAAGCCCTTCCCGGATATAAAAAGCGATCACTAAAGAGATTATTGCCACCAGGACCATCACCACCACAGCTTCAATTAAAGTAAATCCCTTTTTCATCTCAATAGTTCGCCCTTATGGATTCCAAAGAGGTCGGAGCTCCCAGCAGGTCATGCCTGATTAATACCCGGATCTTCTTATAATCTGTAGGTGACCCAACCGGAGTATCCAGAGCTTCACCCGAAACATAATCCATCACGATCTCGTAACTGTATTGGTTCAGATCACCACTGAAATTGGCTTCAGCTTCATCGGTTACATCCCCAAAGTCCTGGGCCATGGCCTGCTCCAGCTTATTCTCTGCCAGGGATTGAGCCACGGTAAAGACCTCAACATTGACCCCCTTGGCCCCGGAAGCCACAAAGATGCCGATGGCCGCATACATGATGATGGCGATCACCACGATGGAGATAATAAGTTCAACTAGAGTAAATCCTCTTTTGTTCCTCATTGGACGGTTGTCCTTCCGGTATTTGGCGTAATTTGAATGGTCTTGGTCAATCCAGAATATTCAATGGTTACCAGGCCCGTTACAGTTTCAGCAGAACCGTTTTTATCATTATAGGGGGTACCCAAGGGATGAAATTCGAGTTTATTTCCGCCGCCGATGTTCACGGAATTAATTGTAACACCGCTGTAATAATCATACAAATCAACAATGAAATCTTTTCCGAGCTGAGAGGGATTTTCGATAACCGTATCGGTTGTTCCATCCGTCTGATAGATGGTATAGGTATTGATGGGGTCAACCTCAAAGCTCACCCCGTACCATTTCGCGGTGGAGAGAGCAAGATTGCGGGTGTAGAGCAGGTCTGCCACGACCTTCTGCGCGGCCGCATCCAGTTTAACTTCTCGATAAGGATTCAGAGCAACCATAGCGAAGACCGCCAAGATGCCGATAATTATCATGATCACTACCAGCTCTATTAACACAAATCCCTTGTTTCTCATGCCGGTCGATTTTATCATTTCGTCATGAACTGTGCAAACTTCTTTATGCCCAAATTGTGCAGCAAAAGCTTAAAACAGACCCCAAGGGTCTGCAGCCCATAGATCGTGCTTCTCCAAAAATTTATCTCCGAGGCCTCCGAAAAGTAGCGGCAGGGAATAGGTATCTCTCCCGCCCTGAAGCCAAAAACTGAAACCTCTGCAAGGACCTCGCTGTCAAAAACAAAATCATCCGAGTTCAGCTCATAGGGAATGCTCTCCAGGACCCTGCGGCTGTAGGCCCTGAAACCAGTATGGTACTCGGAAAGATCGAGCTTAAAGGTCATATTCTCCGCCCAGGTTAAAAAGCGGTTTGAAATAAATTTATAAAGAGGCATCCCTCCGGCCAGGGTCCCTCTTCGCCCTCCCAAAATTCTTGAGCCGAGCATCACATCCTTTTCGCCCCGGAGGATGGGACCGATGAGCTCCGGGATCCTGCTGGCGTCATACTGCCAGTCCGGGTGAAGCATAACGATCACCTCTGCTCCACAGGCAAGCGCTTCCCGGTAAAGCATTTTTTGATTGCCGCCATAACCCAGATTGCGCGGGGTCTTCATCACACGTATTCCAAGCGACTGCGCGATTTCAAGGGTGCGGTCCTTTGAACAATCATCCCCCAGGATTATCTGATCCACCCCCTTCTTGGGAATATCACCATAGGTCTTTTCCAGGGTTTTTTCCGCATTGTACGCAGGCATAATTACGATTACTTTCCTGCTCATTTTCTCTTAAATATCCTCCAGTCCTCAACGCTGAAATAAAGCCTATAGTTCTTCTCCAAAAACTCACGAAATTCCGGATCTAAGCCGCTCAATTGGACCCACACAATCAATTTGGGATTATCGGTTTTTAGCTCTGAAAGCAGCTCCTTTATCCGCCCGGCAGCCGCAGGGCTTTTTCCTTTTAAGGGGTAAAAATATGTATAGCGGCTGACAGAGCGCATCCGGCTGTAGAAATAAACCTCCGGCTCCGCTCCCCAGATAAAAATTCCTTCTCCCGGAGGAAGCACCTTTTTTATTACCTCCCCAACTTTCTGCGCCACCACAAATTCGTTCCCCCCGTATTTCACAACAGATATTTCCTGGGGGCTCAGCCCCAGATAGACCGGGAGCTGGTAAGGCAGAGCGAACAGAACCAGAAGCAGCAGGCTTGAGACAAAAAACACCCGGGCTAACAAGGGAGGCTTAAGTTCCTGCCATTTCTGGATGGTATAAGCAGAGAGCAGCGCCAGGGCCGGGATGATGGCTATGAAATAATGCTCCCAAAAATATGTACCGGCCAGGATCCCCATAAAAGAGGCCAGACCCCAGAAGGCCAAAAGAAGATTTCCAAAAACCCGATCCTTGATCAAAATGTAAACCGCGCCCACCGTCCCCAGCAGCCAGATAATTGAGTTCTCCTGATAAGCAAAAAAAAGAATCTTATTAAAATTGAAGCGGTCATGATAAAATACGTCTCCTGCCAGATAACCCAGATTGGCAAAGAAAGCTGAATTCAGGAAATCCAGAAAGGCCCCCTTTGTCCAGAAATAAACGGAAAAAACTATTGGAAAAACAGCAAAGCCGACCATCAGCCACAATATTTTCCTTAGCTTAACCTCAAAACGTTCGGAAACAAAAAATAAAAAGATTGGAAATACTGCAAAGTTAAAAAGGGCCACCTGCTTGGTCATAAAGGCCAGGCCGGAGAAAAGGCCGGTCAAGAGAAGCCAGGGGTGGGTTTGCCTGCCTGCCCGAACAAAAGAGTACAATGCCAGCACCATGAACAGCACCATAAATGTCTCGGTGTTGGCCGAGCTGCCATAGATATAGATTCCCCCGGAAAAAAGGGCGTACAAAAGTGCGGAAAGCAGGGCTGCCACCCTTCCCCACAGAAGATAACCCAGCGCAAAAAGCGCCAGAGTGGTAAGCAAGCTGTAAAACAGGGTAAAATACCTGATCGAAGCCA
>JAZFXQ010000127.1:0-6725 GCA_036448795.1 Candidatus Margulisiibacteriota bacterium
ACCATCAATGTCCCCGCCGGTGCAACCGTGGCCGAAGCGCGCGCCAAGGGATTTTATCAGGCCAGCACCATGCGCACTGACCTTGGATTGAGCTATGACCTGGGTGATATCCTGACCCTGGGTTTAGTGCTGGAGAATGTGGGTGGCGCATCTTTGAATTTTGTGGGCCAGGGACGCGTGGTTTATGTAAATTCGCGCGTCTCAACTGCAGAACCGACCGGCTTTGATGATCCCAGCCAGGAGTTCCACTGGGATCTTTTCAAAGATAATTTTGAACCGGTCGAAGGAACTGAAGATCTTTTCCTTGAAGAAGAAGTCAGGGCTGACCTTCCCAAAAGGATACGGATCGGCCTGGCTTTAAAAAAACCGTTCCTGATCGCCATAGACTACGAACAAAATCAAACCCCCTTCAAGTTCAAACAGATCGAAGATGATCAGGAGAAGATCATCACCATCAGCAATGTGCGATTCCTTAGGATCGGCATGGAAACCCAATTTTTCGCCCTGCCGATCTGGTTCCGCGCAGGAATGCCCCTGATGCTTAAACCGGATATCGAGGGCCTGGACCCGGATGTGAAAGAGGATGTGGACAATGCTTTTCAATTTGGAGTTCTTCCGGCAGGGTTGGACCTTGGAACGGAAATCAATTTCTGGGGAACCTATGTAGGAAATAATATGGGATTCAACATTTCTTCCGCTTTTGCCCTTTTACAACTGGACACCCTGAACCTTGATCTGGGCAAGGTCGGATATTGGGATCTTTTCGTTAGAAGAGGACCCTGGAAAGTGACCTACCTGGCGGCCATTGATCCGGCTTCCACTGCCGGGGCCTATGCCAACCGGGAAGACAAGGATCAAGACTTTGGAATGGAGCATTTAAGATGGATACAAACCTTTACCGTAAGCTACAAGTTCTAATATTAATACTTGGTCTCGGGGCTTCTTCGGCTTTCGCCGCTCCGGAATTGACCTATGATGAGCTGACCACGGTCGCGGACGACCGTGTGGTCATCACCTGGGTGACCAGCAATGAACCCAGCACCAGCGGTATTGAATATGGCATTGGCTTCCCAACTGCCTCAACGGAAGAAAGCACCTTGACATATAACCACTATCTAGAACTGTATCCAGACCCGGATGGTCTCTATCCCAACACTTATTACTCCTATCGGATCTTTTCCAAAAATGCTGCCGATCAAACAACCTATGGCGAGTATAAAACCTTTAAAACTTTGGACCCACCCTCTGGACAACTCTTATTCACATTTGCGAGCATTACCGATTCACAGCTGGCCACCGACGTCGCCTCTACCGAAGGAGCACGCGGTCGCCCCTACCCGCTAACCGGGGACATACTGGGTGCTGCAGTCGACTACATAAACCTGTTCAGCCCCTCTTTCACTGTGGTAAAAGGAGATCTGATCGATCACCGCACCAGCGACCCAGCCGGTCAGTCCACTATAGTACAAACGAAATTAGGCAATCTCAGCTCTCAAGTTTTTCCAATTCCTGGAAACCATGAAAAAGAAATCTGGGCCTCAAAAACCGGCGGGTGGTTCGACGTCCTGCTGCAGCCAATTTTTGATCCAACTTCTGCTCCAGCCGGTTTTTCCAATTACACTTGGGATTCTGATATAAGCGGTGCGACTGAAGATTCTTGTTATAATTATGCCTTTGACTATCGGGGCTACCATTTTGTCATGCTGGATTCCGTGCGCCAGCGAGACGTTAACAATCAATGCGACGGACATGTGGATACGGCCTGGCTGGAAAACAATCTTACTGCAAACGCCGGCAAGAAAACTTTCATTTTCATGCATTATGTAATAACCGATGAAGCAGTTCAGATCCCGGAAAAGGTGATCACGGAAGTTACCGGCGGTTCCACCGACATGAACAAAATCGACCTGGATAACCGCTCTGATTTTCTTGCTGTTCTGGATACGCACAAATCAGACATTGTGGGTGTTTTTATGGGTCACATCCACGATAACAACAGATATTATCATTCTGGATTTGATTTTCCCTTTGTGCGCACCGCGGCCACGGTTCAATACCCAGTGGGGTACAATATTTATAAAGTCTACAGCAACGGGTATATGCAGCTTTTCTACAAAGTCCCCTCTTATACTGAAATTGCACGAAACCAAATTACTCCTGAAGCAGGCTACAGTGACGTTTATTGGGAACAGTTCGGCTTCGGCTCAGAATACAGCCGAAACTTTGTCGCAACTTTCTCCGAAGTACAGGTCCCGCCGACCATCGAAAGCACTGCCCCTTCCAACAATTCGACCAATGTGGCTTTGAACCAGCCGGTTATCATCACCTTTACAAAACAGATGTCCACTGAGACAACCCAGAATGCCATAACTATTGCCCCGGATGTCTCTGG
This sequence comes from Candidatus Margulisiibacteriota bacterium, assembly GCA_036448795.1. GTDB lineage: Bacteria > Margulisbacteria > WOR-1 > O2-12-FULL-45-9 > O2-12-FULL-45-9 > JAZFXQ01. The sequence goes on from JAZFXQ010000127.1 coordinate 2,393, forward strand.
AAAGAGCAACAGCTGGAGTAATTCAGACACAACCCTCACCATTTCCCATGCTGGCTTTTCTGCAAGTACGGGCCATACCGTGACGGTTGGCGATGCTGCCAGATCCCAAGATAATATTCAATTTGCAGCGCCCTTTTCTTTCTCTTTTACCAGCGGAACCACAACCGCCACCGCTCCTCCTGAGGCAGTCATCGATGAGATCGCAAATGACATAACCAATGATCCCACCCCAACCTTTACCGGGATCGCCACCGACGAAACTTCAACTATCACTAACGTTGAATATCGCATCTCAACCCCCACCTGGAGCGAGTGGCAAGCTTGTACAGCATTAGATGGAGCTTTTGACTCTAACCAGGAGAATTTCACCTTTACCATAACATCCGAGGTAACGCGGGGAGATCATGAAATCCAGATCCGCTGCACAAATGCTGCGGGTGTCTCTACCCAAACCGATTTTACCAGTTACACCTTCTATTATGTTGGGAATCGCCCTGAAATCATCCTGAAGGCAGATGGAACAGAAATTATCAATGGTGATCCCATAAAAGCAAGTCCCTCCTTCGAGGTCACGGTTGTAACCGATAAAGGATTGAATCTAAGCGATCTTACATTTTATTTAAATCAAACTGCGATCGATACAACCACTGCCAGTCAAGAAAATAACACTACGCGGACCTATGCCTATTATCATCCGACCCTTTCCGATGGAACCCAGGATGTAAGAGTTGAGGCCATAGATGACGATGGAAATGTCTCTACCAGAGAAGCCGTAAGTCTATTGGTCCAAACTACGGGTGACGTTAGGATCTTCGGAGTACCACTAAACCATCCCAATCCTTTTGATCCCGGAACCCAATCTACTACCATCAGCTATGTGCTCTCTAAAGCAAGCAACGTCGAGCTCAACATTTTTGATCTGGCTGGAAATCTGCTTCTCAAGCAGAATTATAGCTCAGGTACAGATGGCGGCAAAGCCGGCTACAACGAGGTTACCTGGGATGGCAAAGCAAACGGCAACTATGTAGGAAACGGCATCTACCTCTACCTTATTGTCGCTGACGGAAGAGTGCCCCAGAATGGGAAAGGGAAGCTAACGGTATTCAAACGATGATTAGACGTATACTTATCTTAACATTGTTATATTGTTACATCGTCATGCCTGCTTTGGCTGCAGACGGTATAGCCCTCGATCCCTCCCGCACCCCTTTTACTGCCCGCCAGCTTGGAATGGGCGGAGTCTCGGTCGCCTTTTCAGATGATGCGAACGGAGTCTTTTCCAACCCAGCTGGAATGACAGAGATCGAATTTCCGCAGCTGATAGGGGCATCCCGAAAATTGGTTCTAGGTGAAACCCAGTATTCACTCATAGGTTGGGCGGTCCCAACCGATTGGGGGGTTTTTGGTATGGGTTATACCGGAATGAATATTAGCGGATCGCTTCCTACCATGCTTGATCCAGCCACCAACCGCATTATCATTGATCCCAGTCGGGAAGCTATGAGCTATGACAATTCGGTCATTTTGCTCTCCTATGCCCGCAAAGTTAAAATACCCCGAGTGCCGAATGAGGTCTCTATCGGCGGCAACTTAAAATTCTTCAATCAATCCTTTAGCGGCGGGCTCTCAAGCAATGCCAGCGCTACCGGAATGGATCTCTCGGCGACCTATCAACCCCTGGCCTGGCTGACTACCGGGGTCAATCTCCAGAATCTCCTTGAGGGCAACCTGCAATGGAAGGGCGGCTCAAGCGACAAAATCGGCGGGTTCTATAAACTGGGCTGCAAAGTAAACATTCTTGGTTCTTCGGAAGAAGCCTTGCGGACTCATGAACATAAGCTCTACGGTGGGATTGATATCGATATCCCGCACAGCACGCTTACGGGCACAAACTATCACCTGGGAGTCGAGTACTTTCCGCTGGAAAAGATCGCTCTCAGGGGAGGCTTTAATATGGACCAGAACGGCACCGGGCTGACCCTCGGGGTCGGGCTCATAAACGGCGGATTCAGATTTGACTATGCCTTTGTGCAAAGACCCGGCCTGCCGGGCGATGCTCCCCATTACTTCTCGCTTTCCTACATTGGCGAAAGAGTGGTCACAGTTACCCGCGAGCTCAGTAGAAAAGAGCCCTTTATTAGATTTAGCCGCCCCAAAGACCGCTTTATTACCGACCAGGATACCATCGTTATCTCTGCTGAGGCTCTTGCCCGAAGGATCCTAGATGAGAAAACGACCTGGACGGTCACTGCCATCTCTGAAACCTCTGAGGTTAAAGAAATCTCAGAAATTGACGAATATCTAAAACCGGTCTACATCAATGGCATAAAGATCGAAAAGATCGGAAGCATTGAAACCACCTCTCCTCTCAGAATGGGAAGAAATGTGTTTGAGATTATCGGTTACACTACTCCTGAGGCCTTGGTCGGTTCAGGAGAGGTGAGAGTGCTGCGCTTTACTCCTTTTGTCGATACTCCTCTAACCTACTGGGCCATTGAACCGATCGCGCTCTCTGTAACCCTGGGATTGGTAAAGGGTTATCCAGATGACACTTTCCGTCCAGAAAAAGGCATCACTCGCGCTGAACTTGTGACCCTTCTGGTGCGAAGCATGGGGGTTAAACTAGAAGAAACTGAATTTGAACCCTTCATTGACGTTCCTTCCACCCACTGGGCAGCTAAGTATATTTCATATGGTTCATTCAAGAAATTAATAACCGGTTATCCTGATGAAACCTTCAAGCCAAACAGAGTGTTAACCCGTGCTGAAGGGATAACTATCCTGGCGCGCTATGCTAAATTCGAAGAAAAAGAAACAACCACCTCTCCCTTCCCGGACTTAAAACCCGATTTCTGGGCGAACAAATACATTGCCCCGGCTAAAGAAGCCGGCATGCTCAAGTATTTGGAAGGCAAGGAATTTGAGCCATCCAAACCCCTCCCGCGCTCTGAGGCCTGCGAAGTGCTTTACAGAACTCCACAGGTTAAACAGAGAGTCGATCAATTCTGGGAAACAGGGCTTGTTTCTGCCCAACAGCCAAAAGCTCCGGCTGCTCCAGCTGTAATTCAGCCAGAGACTGAACTGGTTACTTCTGAGGCAGAATAATTATTGGAAGCCTGCGACTAAACGTCGCGGCTTCCAATTTTATTTTATCCTCTTATCCACTCCATTAATTTTTTGTCCTTCTATATAACAAATAATTCGCTCAAGATGCTCATCGCCTTTTATCTCCTTTGCTCGATAACCTCTTCCCCATAACTTCCTAAATTCAAATCGATTGCCTGGGTGCTTCCTGAAGAAATATCGCGAACTGATCCCCTTTATAATTTTCATTATATATTCATTGCGGTCTGTCGCTTTTTTCTTTAGCAACATGTGAACATGTTCGCTAAGTATGTTTTGACTGATTAATTCGAACCCCTTATCCTTGCAGATTTCTTTTAAAATCTCTGCTAATTCTTCAGCAATCCAATCAATTAACACTTTTTTTCTTTTATAAGTGCTAAATACGTAATGGATTATCTTATACATTATCTTTCATTTTTTGTGCAATGGAAGTCTAAAACTAAACGTTTTGGATTCAATATTAATAGATTTAAAATTCTGGAAACCGCGAAGTTCATTCGCAGGTTTCCAGAACTACTTCGCGGTGGATATGCTGATTTTTTTTCCATCGGAATTAATAACTATTGCCCCACGTTGATCTGTTCGGTAAATCGTAATATCGTTTTCTGCCAACTTTTCTAATGTCGTTTTGTGCGGATGTCGAAATTTATTATATTTTCCACAGGAAATAACGGCGATCTTGGGATCAACCGCATTTAAAAACGAAAGAGAAGTCGATGTTCCGCTTCCATGGTGTCCTACTTTCAAGATGGTTGAAGCAAGATAGGATTCCGGAAAGATCTCCAGTATCCTTTCCTCCCCTTCTCTTTCATTATCTCCGGTAAAAAGCATGGAAAATTTGCCATATCGCATGCGGAAAACCATGGAAACATTGTTAGCGTCTGAATTGGTGTCTGTTAAGAAAGGAAGGCTGGGGTGCAAAATTTTCGCCACTACCCCTTTTCCAAAATTCAGTCTTTGTCCGGCTCGGGCCAATTCATATTTTATCTTGTTTTTTTCAATTAAATTCAAGAATCTGCGATAGGATCCTGATTTATAAACAAAACCCGTATCCAGAACAGAATCAACCTTGATTTTTGAAAGAATTTCGGGTAAACCTCCCACATGATCATCGTGCGGATGGGTAAGGATGACCATGTCTAACTTATGGATCCCTTTTCGCTGCAAAAAGGGCACCACCACCCTTTTTCCCATTTTTTCAACCCCC
>JAZFXQ010000128.1:0-2709 GCA_036448795.1 Candidatus Margulisiibacteriota bacterium
CAGGGACGGGGAACCTATTCCATGGAATATTGCGCATATTATGAGGTTCCCAAGAATTTGGCCGATGAATTGATCGAGAAAACCAAGGGTTCAGTTGAGTAAAACGCAGGAGAACTAAAAATGGTAAGGCAAAGAATCAGGATCAAGTTAAAAGGTTATGATCATCGGGTTTTAGATCGTTCGGCGGTGAAGATAGTGGAGACCGCCAAGCGGGCCGGGGCCTATGTTTCCGGTCCGGTTCCCTTGCCCACTGAAAAGCAGGTCTATTGTGTGTTGCGCTCTCCCCATGTTGACAAAAAGTCCAGGGAGCATTTTGAAATGCGAACGCACAAAAGGTTGATCGATATCCTGGATCCACCTCCCCAGACGGTAGATGCCTTGATGCAGCTGGACCTGCCGTCGGGAGTGGATGTTGAGATAAAAATGGGGTAGATGATGGTTAACGGTTTATTAGGGGAAAAAATAGGGATGACCCAGGTTTTTGGTGAATCCGGAAACGTGGTTCCCGTAACAGTTATTGAAGCTGGACCGTGCGTGGTCACTCAGCTCAAGACCGAAGAGAAGGATGGATATTGTGCAATCCAGGTTGGATTTGGTAAGAGAAAAAAAATGAACAAACCAAGCCAGGGGCATCTAAAAGAGCTAAACGCAAAATATTTGCAAGAGTTTAGGGTTGATAAGCCCGAGGAATATAAAATTGGTCAAGAGATCAAGGTTGAGATTTTTAAGCCCGGGGAGCTGGTTTGGGTATCGGGCATTTCGATCGGTAAGGGTTTTGCCGGAACAGTCAAACGCCATCATTTTGCTCGTGGTCCTATGACCCACGGCTCGAAATCTCATCGCATCCCGGGCTCGATCGGTGGCGGAACCACGCCCGGCAGGGTTTATAAGGGCCGCAAGATGCCCGGAAGAATGGGGGCAGGAAGGGTCACGGTTAAGAATCTTAAAGTGGCCAGGGTTGATACGGAGAAAAATCTTCTTTTGTTAGAGGGCGGGGTTCCGGGAAAACGGGGCAATCTCCTGGAGATCAGGAAAGTAGCATAAATGAAGACAAAACTGCCGTTATATAAAATGGATGGAAAGGATGCGGGGGAGATTTCGGGTTCGGAAGAGATTTTCGGCCGAAAGGCAAACCAAGCGGTGGTGCACTCGGCACTGGTCTGGTATTTGGCCTCGCAGAGAAGAGGGACGCAGAGCGCAAAGACCCGGGCTGAAGTTCGGGGAGGGGGCGCAAAACCCTGGCGGCAGAAAGGTACCGGACGGGCAAGGGCCGGGAGCAATCGCTCTCCCCTTTGGAGAAAGGGCGGAGTGATTTTTGCCCCCAAGCCCAGGGATTACGGTTACAGTTTGCCCAGGAAGATAAGGAAATTGGCTCTTAAGGTCGCTCTTTCCGACAAGGCCAAGGCGCGGAAAGTAAAAACGGTCGAAGAGCTCAAGGTTTCCGAGCCTAAAACGAAGTTGGCTGCCAAGATAATGAAAGATTTAAAGCTGTCTGGAAAGACACTCATCGTTTTGGGGCAGGAGAACCAGGCTTTTGAGAAAGCCGCCCGGAACCTTGAGGGAGTGAAATTGCTTTTGGCCAAGGATCTGAACATTTTTGATCTTTTAAACGCGGAATGGATGTTGACCGAAAAGAGCGCCATTGCGCGTCTTGAGGAGGTTTTGGGCTAATGCGTCCAGAGCAGATAATTATCGAGCCGGTCATTACTGAAAAAGCAGTTGGAGAAAGAGCCCTTTCCCGTTATGTATTCAAGGTCAATCCCTTGGCCAACAAAACCTCCATTGCCCGGGCAATTGGGGAGTTATTTAAGGTAAGTGTTTCGGCAGTCAATACAAGCAGGGTTCGGCCAAAGCGCAGAGTCATGGGAAGGTCGATCGGAAAAACAGCTCAGTGGAAAAAAGCTTATGTGACCCTTAAGCAGGGGCAAAAAATAGAGGAGCTTGAAGCCTGATGGGACTAAAAAAGAGAAATCCGGTCACACCCGGTCAAAGATTTCAGATTTTGGATGATTTTTCAGAGGTCACCAAGAAAAAACCTGAAAAATCTCTCTTGGTTCCCCTTACAAGATCTGGGGGTAGAGATTGGCGGGGAAGGGTTTCTGCGCGCCATCGCGGTGGTGGCAATAAACGAATGTACCGGGTTATCGATTTTAAGCGAAACAAAGATATGCCGGCCAGGGTTTTGGGCCTTGAGTATGATCCAAATCGGAATGCCCGCATCGCTCTTTTAGAGTATGAAGATAAGGAAAAAAGGTATATTTTGGCGCCCCTGGGCTTGACGGTTGGCGAAACAGTAAGCTCGGGTGAAGATGTGGATATTAAACCCGGGAATGCTTTGTCTTTAAGTTCGATCCCGGTTGGGACCATGATCCACAATGTGGAGCTTGAACCTGGGGCGGGAGGAAAGCTGGCGCGCTCAGCCGGTGCGGTAGTGATGCTGGTGGCCAAGGAGGGAGGGTATGGAATTGTTAGGCTTCCTTCTGGCGAACAGCGCATGGTTCATCTTTCCTGCCGGGCTACGGTTGGTCAGATCGGGAATGTTGATGCAAAGAATGTTTCTCTGGGTAAAGCGGGCAGAAAAAGACACTTGGGCTGGCGTCCGCGCGTGAGAGGGGTGGCTATGAATCCCTGTGACCATCCCCATGGGGGAGGAGAAGGGAAAGCTCCCATCGGAAAGAAGAGTCCGGTCACTCCCTGGGGCAAACCCAC
>JAZFXQ010000129.1:0-5861 GCA_036448795.1 Candidatus Margulisiibacteriota bacterium
TAGAATTATAAAGGGGTGACATGGAATATTTCAGGAGTAGAAGATGAAGGCTGGTCAGGCGACATTGGATTGCTTTTACGCATTACTCCGCATCTTAAAGTCGGAATTCTTGCCCAGGATATATTAACCAGCAAGGATTTCGTTGTCCCAACTTCAGGGAGATTGGGGATCGGGTTTGAGCCCTTGGGTGGCAGGTTGATATTAGCAGGTGACCTGGAGATTGATAAATCCTCTCAAAGTAACGGGCATCTCGGGATAGAGGCGAACATTGTTAAAGGTTTTTCAATGCGGGGAGGAGTGGATAGAGGAGAACCCACTCTGGGATTAACCCTTGATCTGGCACTCTTTTCTTTTGATTATGCAGCCCTTTTTCATGAAGACGGCCAAACCATTCATCGCTTTGAAGCCGGAATAAAAGTCCTTCCAAGACGGGAGCGCCCTTTTTCGATCATTAAACCCAAAGAATATGCTTTGATCGATGTAAGCGGTGCAATTAAGGGCGGAAGAACAGAGTACAGCTTTTTTGGAGGGGTGCGTCCGGGACTGGATTCGATTTTATCCCAGATAAGAAGGGCCTCTAAAGACAGTTCGATCGATGGAATTATGCTTAAGATCGGGGGGTTTGCGGGAGGATTGGGGGGAATGGCAATTGTGCAAGAGATTCGAGCAGAGTTGGAGCGCGCCCGGAAAAAAGGAAAGAAAATCGTGGCCTATGTTGAGGGGAGCGCGATGGGAGACGAGTATTATCTTGCTTCGGTTGCAGATAAGATCGTGGCTCCTCCGGGTGCGGCCATTGGTGGTTTTGGCAAGAGCATTGAAATATATCGGCTTAAAGGGTTGTTCAAGAAAATCGGGATTGAGTGGCAGGTCTTTGTGAAAGGTAAATACAAGGATGCCTTTGGTCCCTATCGATCAAAAATGACCAAGGAACAGGAGGAGATGGTCAAGGGTTTGGTGGCTGATCTTTATCGGCAGATGCTGACGGATATTGCCGAAGACAGAGGAATGGGGCTTGAAAAGATCAAGCAAATTGGGGATGGGATGATATTTCCAGCCCGGCTTGCAAAGACCATGGGCCTGATCGATGTGGTCGGGTATTATAAAGACGCCCGGAAACTGGCAGCCGAAATTTCAGGAGAAAAGAAAAAGGAAGTCCAGATTGTTGGGCCGCGTAAGGTTGAGCCGGAGGAGGCTTTCTTAACCCATGTCTATGGTGTGGCGGTTATCGAAATCGATGGTGAGATTGTCTCCGGGATGGGAGGGGAAAATATAATATTTGGAGGACGCTATGTTGGATCGGAAACCATTACCAGGTATATACGCAAGGCAAGCGATGATGCGTTTGTCAAAGCGATTATCTTAAGGATTGACAGTCCGGGTGGGTCGGCTGTGGCTGCGGGCGAGATTCATAAAGCCCTCCGGTATGCAAAAGAGAAGAAGAAAGTAGTGATTGCTTCAATTGGAAGCATCGGGGCTTCCGGGGGGTATTACATTGCCTGTGCGGCCGATAAAATTGTCGCAGACCGATCGAGCATCACCGGGAGCATCGGGGTCATCGGTTATCTTCCAGTATTTTCAGAGCTGCTCAAAAAGGTGGACATTGAGACCGAGGTTATTAAAGAGGGAAGTCATGCGGATATGTTTTCAGGCCTCCGAAAGCTGACCTCGGTTGAGGTCTTTGCCATAGATAGGCTCCTGACCGAAAGCTATGATGAATTTATCCAGGCCGTAGTTGCGGGAAGGAAGCTTTCCACAGAAGAGGTTGAGGAAGCTGCCCAGGGTCAGATCTATACCGGTTCCCAGGCCCTGGAGCTTAAATTGGTTGATGAACTGGGTGGATTTTCGGATGCGGTTGACCTGGCAAAAAAAGATGCCAAGATTACGGGAGAGCCCAGATTGATTTTTTATCACGAACCAAGTTTCTTCTTTTCCTTTGGAGAGGGGATGGCAGAGACCCTGGGATTCAAGGGTTGGCCTCTTTGGAAACTTGCCCCGAGCTATGGCGAGGGGTTAGAATATAATTGATCTTTTCAGGATAGATCATATCTAATTTCTCTCTGGCAATTTTTTCTATATAGGGCAGATTTTCTTTTTTAGCTACCCGGCTGATGAGTTGCCGGTTTTTGCTCCGAACATCTTTCAGTTTGATCTTCAGATCTGTTGTTTTGTATTTGAGATCGATATTCTGAGTATATATGAAGAGATGGACTCCAGCCAGGACCACAAAGACAATTAAGATAAATACCGCTCTTCGAAATTTGAATCTCATATTTTTTCTGCTGCTCTAAGTTTAGCACTTCTTGCTCGAGGATTGGAAGAAATTTCGCTTTCTTTCGGTCGGAGAGGCTTTTTTGTTAGGAGATTGAGTTTTCCGGCCTGGCTGGCCTGTTTGAAAGTATGTTTTACAATTCGATCCTCAAGTGAATGATACGAAATGACCACAATTCTTCCGCCAGGCTTCAACAAATCAATTGCATCACTCAGGGCGGTTTTAAGATTGTCTAATTCTTGGTTTAGGGCGATGCGTAAAGCTTGAAAAATACGGGAGACTGATTCTCTTTTTCTCCAGGTAGGGATCGCTTCTTCAACTATCTTTCTTAATTCTAAAGTAGTGTTTATCTCATCAACCTTGCGTTTTCTGACGATCGCTTTTGCGATCCGGTGGGCAAAACGCTCTTCTCCGAATTCCCGGAAGATCCTTTGGAGTTTATCCTGGTTGAAGCGATTAAGGATGTCTTTAGCGGTAAGGGTTTGGGAGGGATCCATGCGCATATCAAGGGGTCCATCTTTTTGCAGGCTAAAACCGCGCCGGGCTTCCTCGATCTGGAAAGAAGAAATTCCCAGATCGAAGAGGATCCCGTCCACCGGCTTTTTGACAATCTGCTTGATGTTTTTAAAATTACCCTTAAAGTATTCCATGTTTTCGTATTTTGCCAATTTCGGTTTTGCCGCTTCTATTGCTTCTTGGTCCAGGTCGATCCCAAAGATTTCGGATTTCGGATTTCGGATTTTGATTTCCTCAGTGTGTCCTCCACCTCCAAGCGTGCAATCTACGAAAATTTTACCGTTTTTTGCGTTCAAAAAATCTATGGCTTCCTTTAACAGCACAGGGATGTGTTTATATTTATTTGACATAGGTTTCTTCGTAATAAGGGCGGACTTTAAAGCGGGCCACTAATTTTTCTGCGAATTTTTTACAGGCATTTATATCGATCATTGGCAGATCCACTACAGTTGCTTCAACTTCCGGAACATACTTTTTGGACTCTTCAATAAAGTCTATTAGGGCGGGATAGGCTCTTTTGCCGTAGATCGAAAGACAGATCCGGTCGTAGACTTCGGCGTTTTCCGCACCTAAGGAAACGGACATGATATCAATTAATCCCTTTAATTCTGGAAGAATGTTTCTGCCCCAGAAGAGAGTGGCGTGACCGTTAGTATCGATCCGTATCTTAGTCTTTTTTGTTTTGCTTTTGATTTTCTGAGCGACTTGCTTGACCGTGTCCAAACGCAGAAGGGGTTCTCCATATCCACAAAAAACGATCTGTTTGTATTTGGATGGATCGCCGATGGCTTTGATGATTTCTTCTGTGGTCGGCTCCTGATCCAGCCAGAGGGCGTATTTTTTATTGAAAAACCGGGATTTATAGCGGATGCAGAACTGGCACTGATTGGTGCAGCGGTTGGTGATATTGAGATAGAGGGAATCTCCGACTTTATAAACAATATCCTGCATTAGAGTGAAATTATAACATATTCTTGACGATAAAAAAGCGGGGTATCATGACCTTTATAAAGCTATTTAAGCCACAAAATCGAATACCGATGATGCTGGGCCGATTGGCCTTCTTGAAAGGGAAAAACTCTCCGCGTAAGATCATTACGCTTGAAAGCGAGAAGTCTTTGGCCCGCTTTGCCGAACTTTATCCAGAGCTTGGACGCGGTTTTCTAAAGGCCATACGTCGGCTTGGCCCCATGGTGAAGAAAATCTATTTTCCAGCAGTTCTTTCGGAATTTCAAAATCGGGATATCATTGTTCGCTTCAATACCGATCATCAGTTTGCAAGATCTTTGATTAGAGATGGCATTTTGGAATTGAATAAAGCCGGAATAAAAATAAATCCCATACATATTGAACGCGCTTCTCCCTATAAACCGGTTTCCATAGAAGATTACTGTGAAATGCTTGATGAACATTTTGAGGAGTTTAAGAGTGATGCTGAGGTTGGTAATCTATTTCTTTTTAAGGCCCTGCTGCGTGTGAGAATTGATTTATATAAAGCCGGAGAGGAGCGTTCAGCCCGGAAATTCGCAGGGGCGCCAGTGAAGATGACTCCTGAATTGCAGAGAATAAAATCATTTCTAGATTATTTGATCGAAAAGTTTCCATTTGATAAGCCGCCCGAAAGAAAATCAATGGAAGATGGGATTAAAAAGGCCTCTTCTAGGCTTTCTCAGCAAAATAATCCAGCAGCTGATTTGGCACTGGCTTCCAAGACTGATTTTTTAGTAAGGATTCTAAATCGTCAGATGCTTAAGAGAATCAGAAACCCCCGTAGAGCAAAGGTGCGCTACGCGGGAAAAGGGATTTGGGAGATCAGGCAAAGTGGGTATAAAAAAACCAAATCAGGTTTATTAAGAAAAGCGGAAAAAGTAAAACGGGTCCAAACCGCCAAACTTTTGAGCATGCTGTCGCATGAAATAGATTCTTTCACGGAAGAGCTCATTAAAAATGAGGGATTTTTAAAAGAGATGGAATCCATACAAGAAGCTCTTCCGGATTTTTGGGATAAGCTTTATGAGATGCATGATATTTTTAAAGAATATGGTGCTTTCATTAAGGAAAAAGCCTGTGCCGAAATTGAAGGAGCGCTTGAACTGATTCCTATCCCAAGTAAGAATGATCAGGCCTTAAGATTGGCAAAATCTTTACTGAGTTTGGCGCAAAGTGACCTTAAATATCGCCAAGAAGAAGTGCAGGCTCAAAAGCAGAGGTTTATAGCCTTGATCCCGGAAGCGGAAGAAAAAATCGGACAGGAACTCGAGAAATTTGCCAATCAGGTTTGCAGGGTTTTAGCCAATCCACAAATTACGAGTCAAGCCAAGCTTTTCGTAAATATTGACAGAAGATTGGGGGGAATTCTGGGGACATTCTTTAAGGATAAAATGCGGGAAGAATGGTTAAAACGTGCTAAAAGCAGGGTGGTGGGTGTAAAGAGAGCTTTATCTCAGATTAGAACAGAATTGCAAAAGAAGGCTCAATCCATGGCCTTGATAAAAAATGAAAGAGAAAGATTTTTGGAGGAAAAACGCGGGATCTTGATGCCTGGAATGAGCCCCGAACGAAAAAATCAAGCATTATTAATACTTGAGCGGGAAGTTTTGGAAAATGTTAGAGATGAGCTTAAGAAGCTTGCGGAAATAAATGATAAACTGGTTAAGGAATTGGTAAAGGCAGGAGAGCACATTCTTCTCATGATTATGGATTACAAAAATCGCGAAGAAGAGTTGTTTAACCGCGATGAATTTCTTTTGAGCAAACATGATGCCCTTGAGGGAATTCGCCAGCTTAACAGCGATCAGGTAGAAGTTTTAAGTGTCAAAGGAAAAGGGTTGGGTAGAATATTACGGTCAGATGCTCAAGCTATGGGGCTCAGATTTCGCGAAGTTTCAGGAACCTAATTCTTTTGCGAGAAGTTTATTGACCAATCCCGGGTTAGCCCTTCCTTCTGTAGCTTTCATGACTTGACCAACAAGAAATCCAACCGCAGTTTTTTTGCCTTTCTTATATTCTTCGACTGGATCGGGGTTATTCTTTATAACGTCCTTTATTATCTTTATTAACTCTTTTTCATCGCTGA
>JAZFXQ010000130.1:0-6770 GCA_036448795.1 Candidatus Margulisiibacteriota bacterium
GAAAGGACTTAATTTATGCTGCGAAGTGATCAATGGTATTCGAAATCACACTCCAGATGATCCTTGGCCAGAAACTCTTGAGGGATGCGTGGTTCGGTTCGCAGATCGAATTGCCTATCTAAAACATGACACTGATGATGCTATACGGGCAAAGGTTCTAACTAAAAAGAGGTTACCTAAAAAGCCCATGAAAGTATTGGGAAGAAAATTTTTAGACCGGATGGTAAAAGATCTGGTTAAAAATAGCCGTGAAAAACAAAAATTAACTATGAGTAAAGAAGTCCAAGAAGCCATGGATGAACTTTATAAATTTATGTATAAAAATGTCTATACTAATCGAACTGCCAAAAGCGAAGAAACCAAAGTTCCAGAAATATTGCGCTTGCTCTTTTTACATTATCATTACAACCATGATTTCCAAAAAGGAATCAAACAAGAACATCAGTTGCAAAACACCGTAGATTTCATTGCCGGAATGACTGATCATTATGCAATCAATAAGTTTCAAGAACTTTTTGTCCCAACCGAATGGAGAGCTAAGCGCTAAATGATCCCTTCAGAAATAATTGAAGAGATAAGAAATAAAGCGGATATCATAAAGATCGTCGAGCAGTACGTCAAGATCAGAAAACGGGGCAAGAACTACCTCGGGCTCTGCCCTTTCCACTCTGAAAAGGATCCCTCCTTCACTGTCTCCCCGGAAAAACAGCTCTTTCACTGCTTCGGCTGCAATGAGGGCGGCAATGTCTTTTCCTTTATCATGAAGATCGAGAACATCGGTTTTGCCGAAGCGGCGGAAGAGTTGGGTGCAAAGCTGGGAATTGCGGTCCCCAAACGATCCGGAAGCGGCGCTTCCAAAAGTGAAAAAGACAAGTATTACCAAATCATGCTTTTGGCCGCCAAGTATTTTAAAAGCTGCCTGGAAGATAAAACAGGAGAGGCCGCCCGAAGCTATCTCAAGCAAAGAGGGGTCACCGACAAAACCAAGGACCTTTTTGGTTTAGGCTTTGCTCTGCCGGGGTGGGACAATCTCTTCAAGCATCTCATTTCCCGGGGAGTTGCTCCGCCGCTGATCGAGAGATCCGGATTGATCCTGGCGCGTGAAGGGAAAAGCGGTTATTACGATCGTTTCCGCAATCGTTTGATCTTCCCCATCATTGATCACCGAAATCGCGTGGTGGCCTTCGGCGGCAGATCACTCGGTGATGAGGAACCAAAATATCTGAATTCCCCGGATACCCTGATCTACCGCAAAGGAGAGACCCTTTATGGATTGAATCTCTCTAAGGAGAGCATTAAAAAGAGCAAAGTCGCAGTACTTGTAGAAGGTAATTTTGATCTGATCACCCCCTTTCAGTCGGGCGTGACCAATATAGCGGCCTCGATGGGAACCGCACTTACAGTCTATCAATGCAAGTTATTATCCAGATATTGCGATACGATAGTGCTGGCTTTTGATGCTGATTCGGCTGGCGGAGCAGCAGCTGAACGCTCGGTCGAGCTCCTAAGAAGTCAGGGCCTAAAAGTAAAAGTCGCTGGACTTTCCGGTGGAAAAGATCCGGACAATGTGGTATGCAACCAAGGAGGAGAAGCTTTAAAAAAGTGCCTGACCTCCGCCCTGCCCTTTCTGGAATTCAAGATCAAGAGGATCCTTTCCCGCCACAACCTGAAAGAAATCGAAGCTCGTTCCCGAGCCATGCGAGAAGTCGCCGGAATACTCAGTCAAGAAAAAGATGCTTTTATTCAAAAAGAATATGCAAAACTTGTCGCCTCCCTGCTCAAGACCGACACCGATACGGTGCTGGCGGAAATAAAGAGAAACCAGCACTACCAGCGGGGTACCAGAGAAACCTTGCGCCGGATTACTAAAAAACCAAGTTCCAGACTTTCCGAAGCCGAGAAAAATCTGATCGGTTTGGCATCGCAGGACAAGGAATCCTTGAAAATCATGAAAGAACGGGTAGGAGCTGAAGACTTCAGCCTCCCTGAAGCAAAAGCCATTGCAGAGTTGCTTTTTGCTGCTGATATCGAAGAAATGGAAAATCCTTCACATTTCCTGCTGGACAATCTAGCGGATGAAGGAGCAAAAAAATTCCTATCGCGCATCCTTTTTAGTGAACACCTGGCTCAGGCGGACAAAAAAGAAAAGATTCTTGACGACTGCATAAATGTAATTAAAAACGAACAGCTGAAAAATAAAATTGAAAATTTAAAGCTGGAGATCAAGGAAGCTGAAAAATTGGGGCAAACCGAAAAAGTATCAGAACTGCTTTCTTCCCTTAAAAGTGAAATTTCGTAAAGACCCTGTCGATAACGAAATGGAGGGATGTAATGTCCAGTAAGAGAAAAGATTTTGAGTTTTTAAAAGCGACCGCTTCCCGGAAGGGTTATCTAACTCCGGAAGAAATCCTCTCGATCTACCCGGAACCGGAAAAGAACCTGGGTGAAATCGAGCAGCTCCTGAGTCTGGGAATCGATGTGTCCGAAAGAAAAGTAAAAAAGGTTGAGCCGGAGACCGAGTCCCTGCAGAAGGAACTGGCCGGGATCAAAGGGATCGGAGTGGACGATACGGTCAGGATGTACCTTCGGGAGATCGGCAAATTCCCGCTCCTGACCTCTGAGGAAGAGGTCGTTCTGGCAAAAAGGGTCAAGGTCGGAGATATGCGAGGCAAGCATAAACTGGTGAACTCCAACCTGCGCCTGGTGGTATCCATTGCCAAAAAATATACTGGACGCGGAATGCTTTTCCTGGATCTGGTCCAGGAAGGGAATCTGGGGTTAATTCGCGCGGTTGAAAAATTCGATTACCGCAAGGGATATAAGTTTTCGACCTACGCCACCTGGTGGATCCGCCAGGCCATTACCCGCGCCATTGCCGACCAGGCGCGCACCATTCGTATCCCGGTGCACATGGTAGAAACCATCAACCGACTGCGCAAAACCTCCCGTCTGCTCCTGCAGCAGCTGGGCAGAAAACCTACCGAGAAAGAGATCGCCAAGAAATCCCGCATCTCTGTGGACAAGGTGCGCGAGATCATCAAGGTCTCTCAGGTCCCGCTTTCGCTGGAGATGCCGGTGGGAGATGAAGAAAGTTCGCGCCTGGGAGATTTTGTGGAAGACGCCACCATTCAAGCGCCGGACGAAGTGGTCATGTCCGGATTGCTGCGGGATGACCTGGAAATGGTTATGAGCTCTCTCACCGACCGCGAGAAGATGGTCCTCAAACTGCGCTTTGGTCTGGAAGACGGCCATCCCCGAACCCTTGAGGAAGTGGGAAGGGTCTTCCTTGTCACTCGTGAACGCATTCGTCAGATCGAAGCCAAGGCCCTGCGCAAACTAAAACATCCTACCCGCGCTAAGAAGTTAAGAGAATATTTGAAGTAGCCCCACGGGAAATTACCCGAAAGAAACTACTACGATAACAGTCTATTATCCTGAAGGACAGGATCGTTTATTTTTTTGTTTCTAAGTATTTTTTAACCGCAAGTCTGGTTGCGCCATTTGAGGTGGTTGGATCAAATAAGTTGTTGGGATTCTCTTGTCCAATGGGGACGATCCCTCTTCCAAACAACTGGTACTGCTCCGGATGGCCGTCTATATCCATAAAATATTTTCCACTTTCATCCACTTTTACAATAAAAGCATGTTCAGCCAAAAAATTTGATGATTGGTCCTGCCTGTTGTTGGACAGGACGGGGTGCTCAAACATCGCTGCATTAATTAACAATACGCGACCGGCTTGTTTCAGTTCGACCATGGCGTGTCCCGAAGGAGTTTGCCCGCTTGCAAGGTTTTCCGGTGTTGCCCAAGAAAGGTTGAAAGAACTCGTATACGCGCAAGCTACCGCTGTGAACCCTTTCTGCAAAGCCGCCTCTTTATATAGCTCAATAAAAAGTTTTACCGCTTCAACGCATCCATTGTAATTGCCTTCTGCCAATACCCGCGCTCCTGACCATTCAGCCGCGTCTCTACTTTTGGGATTGATAACATTTCCCACATACTTAATATTATTGTGCATAAACATTAAAGTATTTAAAGCTAGATCTTGAAAATTGTTGATTGGCCGCATGTTAGCTGCAATGCTAGCCCCGACAATAGATGTCGCTTTTAGGCAACTTTTTTGAGATTCGCTGTCTCCAGCGCTGCGCGCGTGTTCTTGGATACTTCTAAATAGAACTAATTTATCTTTCTCGCTCATTCTACACAAAAGGGCAAGCTGAACCTGTCTATTGGCCCCAAGAAATGCTTTAGTGAATGCGGCATTATTCGAATTTATTTCGTTTGATGAAATATTTCCGTCATGATTAGTATCATAACGCCTATAAAAGCCTTGTATGCTCAGATCGCTCATATAATAGCTTCCTTTAAAAATACGGACTATACATATATATCGAGAAAAAAGACAGAAAACTTGTGTTTATATGATCTTGTGATTTTGGGAGATTGATTGGTAGAAACTTTAGCCCTACGGGGAATCTCACTTCGCTCATTTCATTTTTTCTTTAAGTAAGAGAAGTTTTAGCCCCACGGGGAGTCGAACCCCGGCCGTCAGCTTGAAAAGCTGATGTCCTAACCACTAGACGATGGGGCCATGTTCAACTACTTCGCTTCCTTGGGCCACTGGTTGATATCCGGACCGTATTTCCCCTTGCTCTCCATAAGCCTTTGCTTCAAGGATGCAACATTGCCTGCCAAGCCCTGAAGGGTCTTTTCGAAATCTTCGATCTGCTTAAGCAGCTCATCCACACTTTTCGCCTTTTGTTCCTCTGCCATTTCAAATCACCCCTTCTAAGATTGGGCAGTGCTGGACTCGAACCAGCGACCTCCTCGGTGTAAGCGAGGCATTCTAACCAGCTGAACTAACTGCCCGCGGGATTGGGCGGTGCTGGGCTCGAACCAGCGACCTCTTCCGTGTGAGGGAAGCATTCTAACCAACTGAACTAACCGCCCTCTACATTATATTATCACGCCTTGACTACACCCGCAAGTTTAGCTAGACTTTCAATAATACGCGAAGCGTACGGGCCCATAGCTCAACGGCAGAGCAGCCGGCTCATAACCGGCTGGTTGTTGGTTCGAATCCATCTGGGCCCACCAACCTCACCCCTACCCTCACTCTAATCAAATCTTCTTTTAATAATTTCCAAAATAAGTGAAATTTTTGGCGAAAAGCTCCGATAAAACCCCGGAGGTATCCATATGTTTATTGGAACAAAATTACCGCAAAAAGCAGATGTTCACATAAGAACGGGCGGATATACTGAATGGTCTAAATTCAGCAACAAGGGTAGCTTTATGGTAGGTGGGATAGGTCCGAAAAGAGGTAAAAGAAACTATCGGGTATTTTTAGATACCAACTTGAAAAATACCGAGTTTGAAAGAATAGAGCTCTGGTTTAAAAAAGGCATTAGAATAAGAGATCTTGAAAGCATCGTTGGTAAGGATATCATAAATTTATCAGAAATAATGGAGAATGTGACAGCAGTTGCAATTTCACGCGATTTAGATTTTAACTCTGTAAAGAAGAAGGGTCTTGTATTTAAAGTTGACGTATTGGCGCTCAACGCTAAAAAAGTTCTTGATCAAATCGCAGAAAACGAAAAGAAAAAATCACAAGAGATCAAACATGGAAGGGAGACCATTCTTCAGATAGACATCGGCCCGGAAGATAAACCGACAATTTGGGTTACATCGCAACATACCTATGGATCTTCAGCAAAAAAATTATACAGTTTTGCACTGGATAACCTGCTTCCGATTACGAAAGAAGATTTTTCACGTCTTCTTTATCTTCGTAGAGCAGACAGTCCCTTCCAGAAAATGCTAAAGGCCAATTTTAAAAAGGAAGACATTAACGAGATCCTAGACATGATTGGTATTCATGCTGTTGAATTTGCAGTTGCCATGTTAATGTGGGAAATGGATCAGCTTTCCGAAGAGAGACTAAAGAAAATGGTGGTGGCAATCCAGGGAACGGCCAAAAAAGATACGCTCTCTCTAGGGAAAGCCATGCAGAAGGAAGGTCAACTCTCCGAGCAAAAGCTAAGGGGAATAGTAGAAGCAAAGCAGGCCATAACAGAAGAAGATAAAGTTTCTCTAAGGGGAACCTTGACGCTGGAATTAAATAATGCAGCGAATGAATATCGCGCGAAACACCCCGGAGCAACTACTTATCTTGACGAATTTGAGCAGGAATTAAAATCCAATATTTCCAGCGTGTGTGCTGAGCTCTACACAAAACTATTTAGACTAGTTGTAGATCCCCGAGATTCCAAGGAGATTCGTGGGAAAAAAATGGAAGCAGCCGCTATCTTAGCCTTAGCAATTCTTTCGGAACAATTTACAGAGAAAGAGGTTCTGGGATTTCTCAGGGGAGAGCCTAATGACCACATCGTAGACTTTATAGCCAATACTAAAAATGATTGTGAGTCTGATAAAGGATATAGAATATTTTCTTTGAGAAAAGCAATCGGCATCATTATCAAAAGTTAACTTGCTTAGGAGGATAAAAGAGAAATGACAGATATATCTCAAGGGGTGAGCGGGGCACAAAGCGGAAGAGATTGGATTTTATCTTCCGAACAGAGTTCTACTAAGGAAAAGGGAGCAGAAGCAGTGCTGAAAGAGTATTGTCATGAACCAAATCCAACCAAAGAACAAATAAAAGAAATAATTCCCAAAATTGATAAAGTGAACGCTGAACATCTCAAGGAAATTGGTGGTCCAAAGTATAAGGACGATTCTTATCCTTCGACTTTAAAAGGTTACGA
>JAZFXQ010000131.1:0-3704 GCA_036448795.1 Candidatus Margulisiibacteriota bacterium
CCATCTATGGCTAATTTAATTGTAAGCTCCGCCCAAAGAATCAAAGCTGAAATTCACGTGCCTGGCGACAAATCTATTTCCCACCGTGCAATTATGATCGGCTCTCTGGCCGGAGGAAGGACCAGGATTAATAATTTCCTTCCGAGCGCAGATTGCCTGGCAACCGTAGAATGCTTTAGAAAGCTCGGAATTGATATACGAATAAATGACAAGCAGGTTGAAGTCTACGGCAAAGGGTTGGGTGGGCTCAAGCCCTCTAAGGAAACATTGGACGTCAAAAATTCTGGAACTACTATCCGGTTGATGGCCGGGATCCTTTCCGGTCAGTCTTTTGTTACAGAAATTACCGGAGATCAGTCGATAGAGAAGCGTCCGATGCGGAGGATAGTTGATCCGTTGCGGGAGATGGGGGCCAGCATCGAAGGTAAAGTTTCTGGCAATAATATCTATGCTCCGCTTAAGATCTCAGGTGGGGAGCTTTCTCCCATTGAATACGAACTGCCGGTGGCCTCGGCTCAGGTTAAGTCTGCCATTCTTCTGGCCGGTCTTTTTGCCAATGGCGAGACGGTAGTGATCGAGAAAAAGCCTGCCCGGGACCACACTGAACGCATGCTCTCGTACTTCGGGGCCAAGATCAGGGGAACATGCTTGATGGGGCTTAGGGGATTTGGTGGAGCCGATATTGATATTCCGGGCGATCTGTCTTCAGCCTCGTTTTTTATGGTGGCGGCATTGCTTGCTCCGAACTCTGAATTATTGATCAGAGAAGTCGGCCTAAATCCTACCCGGACCGGGATAATCGATGTTTTGCATCGCATGGGAGCCGGTCTTCAGGTCAATGACGAAGAGATCATATCCGAGGAGCCAAGGGCTAAGATTCTTGTTCGAACTTCAAAGCTTAAGGGGATCAAGATCTCAGGAGAGATCATTCCGCGTATAATCGATGAAATACCAATTATCGCGGTAGCGGCAACCCAGGCCAAGGGCCTTACCGAGATAAGAGGAGCAAAGGAGCTGAGGATAAAGGAATCAGACCGCATTGCAACTGTTTGTTCTGAGCTTAGAAAATTGGGGGCAAAAATAGAAGAACTGGAGGATGGGATGATCATTGAGGGCGGAACAAAATTAAATGGAGGAACAGTAAAGAGTTATGGGGATCATCGGATTGCCATGGCCATGGCTGTGGCCGGACTGATTGCGGAAGGCGAGACAACAATCGAAGATACGGCTTGTATTGAGACCTCTTTTCCTGGCTTTGAAAAACTATTGGATC
Source organism: Candidatus Margulisiibacteriota bacterium (assembly GCA_036448795.1). GTDB lineage: Bacteria > Margulisbacteria > WOR-1 > O2-12-FULL-45-9 > O2-12-FULL-45-9 > JAZFXQ01. Next base: position 1,274 of record JAZFXQ010000131.1, read on the forward strand.
AGATCAGAGCATGAAACACCAGTTTAAACAAAGAATCATTTATAAAGATACAGATGCAGAGGGGGTCGCCTATTACGCTCATTATTTGGAGTATTTTGAGCAGGGCAGGATGGAGCTCCTGAGGTCTCTTGGAATATCACTTAAGGACCTAAAGGAAAAATACAACAAAGTCTTTGCTGTAACTAGAGTGGAGTGCGATTATTCTTCGCCGGCATATTTTGATGATGAAATAACAATTAAGACGGAATTAGATAAAGTATCCGGAGCGAAAATAATATTCAAACAAGAGGCCGTAAAAGATGACAAAACCCTGGTTTCGGCAATAATCACGACTTGCGCCATAAGTTTAAAAACCTTTAAACCGACGCGCCTGCCCCAGGAATTAACCGCTCTTCTTAAGTAGGATGACATTTTCAATATGCGGGGTGTGTGGGAACATATCCAGGGGCTGGCATTTCTTGATTTGATAGCCAGATTCTTTTAGAAGATCTACATCGTGCTTCTGGGTAATGGGATTGCAGGAAACGTATACTATTTTATTTGGTTTTATTTCTCCGATTCTCTTAAGAACCTTTTTATGAACGCCGGGCCGGGGCGGGTCTAATATTATTGTCTCAAACTTCCCTTCCAGCGATTTTATTACATTCTCAACCCTTCCTATTGTTGCCGAGAAATTCTTGATGCCGTTAAGCTTGGCGTTGGATCTGGATAACTCTACTGCCGAGTGGTTCTCTTCTACTCCAATGACTTCTTTTACATTGCCCGCCAGGGAGAGCCCAATGCTTCCTGTTCCGGAATACAAATCGAGCAACGTTTCATGCCCCTCTGTGCCGGCAAAATCTTTGACGATCTCTAAAAGCTTTTCCGCTTGGTGGGTATTGGTCTGAAAGAACGATTGCACTGGGATTTTGAATCTAATGCCAGCTAGGGATTCCATTAGATAATCCTGGCCGAGACTTTGCTGGATATCTCCATAGGAGCGATCTGCCGGCGAGAGATTGATGCTCCAGGTAACACCCTGGACCAGATCCCGGGTTTTTTCCCAGAGATCTTTGAGCGGGAACTCACCCTGGTCAGAGGTCAGAATGTTCAGGATGGTGTTCTTGATGTTCTTCCCTTCACGGATGACCACATGCCGCATGGGGCCCCTGGTTTTATCAGGCAGGGCATAGCGGTAGCCTTTTAGCTTTTTCCATGAGACGAAATAGCGCAGACGATTAAGGATCTTGTTGCTGTGCTCGGACATCAGCCAGCATTTTTCAATATTAATGACGTCAAATTTGCCGGCTTTGAGCCCAATGGTGTAATTCGGGCCAAAGGCGTAATCCATGCGGTTGCGGTAGAAATAGATCTCAGGGGAAGGGATAATGGGCGGGCAATCGCCGAAAAGCTGCCTGACCTTTGCTTCTTTATTTTTTAATTGCTCTTCATAAGGAACGTTCTGAAACTTACAGCCGCCGCATTGCCCGAAGTGCTTGCACTTAGCGGCAATGCCTCGTCCTTTTTCGTCTAATCCTGTACCTTCTATTTTCTGCGGCATCAATTCCATTATACTAGATAGATAGTACGCTTAAAAGGCCCACAAATAATTTTCTAAAAAAGTGAAATTTTTCCCAAGTAACTCCGATAATTTATTGTATGAAGATGTCCTTTAAACAAGCAATAAATCCTTTCAGAGGGAATTTTATAGCTAGAATGAAACAGGCTGCAGGGCAGGTTGTAAGAACCGGAGATAGAATTGCGGCCAAGCTTCTGGGTCCAATTAGGGCCGGAGATATGCGTGCTTTTGCCCTAAATGGAGGATACGGAATTTGCCAGATGAGCAGCCTTAGCGATGGGGCATCAAGTCAAAAAGAGATTCGGGGAAGAATTTTGGTGGTCGATGACGACGCTCGGATACATGTCCCTTTCGGGAGATTTCTTAAAAGGGAAAGATATGAGGCGTTGCATGCTTCTTCAGAAAAAGAGGCTCTGGATATTATTGAAATGGAAGGGAAAAAACTGGATATAGTTGTTACGGATGTGATGATGGAGAGTCGGGAGTCCGGCCTGAATATCCTTTCCAAAATCAAAGAAGTCAATCCCAGGGCAATGGTTGTAATCATGACCGCATATTCAAATGAGGAGCTTGCCATTGATGCACTTCGTCGGGGGGCAAATGCTTATTTTAAAAAACCTATGAAGTTCATGAAAGTAATGGAAGAGATAAATGAGTTGCGGGATGAACAATTGAAGCAACAGGAGTCGCATGCTCAAAAGATTCGACATGCTGAAGTGCAGGTCGCTCTCAAGACATTAGATTCTGTTCAAGATTATTTCAGCCAGATCTTTTTTCCAATAAGAGCGGGGGTGGAGCAGTTTTTTGGGAAGGGTCTTCCCAGTCTAAAACGTCGGGTCGCAGCCCGAGATGTTGATAAGGCATTCCACTATA
>JAZFXQ010000132.1:0-10125 GCA_036448795.1 Candidatus Margulisiibacteriota bacterium
ACATCCCAAAAAGCGGGGAGAAATTTGGGAAAAGAGCAGCATTATTATCGGTACACCGCAGACCCTGGCAGAAGAACTAAAGAAAGACAAAGATCTATTTCAAGGCGGCATAGATCTTAGAGATGTCTCCTTTGTGGCCCTGGATGAAGCTCATAAGGTTGTTAGCAAAGAAGACAAATATGCTTATCAAAAAATAGTTGAAAAATATAAGAAGGATAACCCGGCGGGACTGCTCCTGGGGATCTGCCCGACTCTGGACGAACAAAGAATGACTGACATTCGGACCAAGATGGGATTGGATAATATTGTGAGAAGGACCAAAAAAGACCCGGGGGTAAGAGAAAGTTTCCATGAGATTACCCGGAGATCCGTATATATTAACGCCCTGGATACTAAGCCCCTCGAGGATATTTTTTGGGCAATTATGACTGAGGCTTTTGACCGGCTGCGCGGGATCATATATGACTCAGAACAAAACCGATTTGAGATCATTTCAAATAGGATCGGGATAGGTCCGGGAGGATACCTTCCCGGGATCCAGGAAAAAATAAATCAATACCGTTCTTTTCTTCTGGAAAGCAATATTGAGATCACGGGAAGAAAAGGCAGCCAATGTTATCAGCTCATGCACAGCCTGAAAAAGCATCTTTATCAATATCTGAAATATGCGGATTTTGAAAGAATTGGAAAAATGCTGGACCACGATATTGGAGCGGCGCGCAAGAAAGACCACAAACAAAAAGGGAAATTTTTGCGAAGGCTCAAGGCGGACTGGGCCATGATCGGTGAGGTCCGGCACGCCCTTCAATTGGCAAGATTAGATTACATTGAAGAGCTCGGGAAGTATCTTGAAAGAATCAAAAATAATTCACATCGCATGGTATCTTATAAATGGTTAAGCGAAGACTCCAGGTTTGAAAATGCCTTGGGTCTTCTTGGAAAAGTGGATCAGCTAAACAGGCTAAGGGCAAAAGAAAAATTAAGCGCAACAGAAGAAGTGAAACTTAGACGTCTCGAAGCAAGTGAAACGATCCAGGGACTAAGCGGTGATCCCCGAACCGAAAAACTCTTAGAAATACTGCCGGAGCACAAGGATAAGAGAATTATGGTGTATGTGGAGTACAAATATACCGCAGAAAAAATCTTAAAAAGGATCCAAGCCTTGAATGATCCAGAAATTAAGGCAGCGAAATTTATCGGAAAAAAAGGGATGTCTCAAAAAAAGCAGAAAGAAGTGCTGGCTAAATTTAGAGAAGGAGAGTTTAACGTTCTTATTTTGACCTCAGCCGGTGAAGAGGGCTTAGATTTTAAAGATGCAGTGGTGATTAACTTTCAGGCCATATCTCGGAAGAAATCCAGAATACAAAGACGAGGCCGAACCGGTCGACGCGAGCCCGGCCTTGAAATTACCCTAAAGACCAAGGGGTACGAAGAAAAAATTGATTTTATTGGAGCAGCGCGGGAGAAATCAACCGATCGCAGTTTGAAGAAATTATCTAAAACCGATACTTAATTAATGATGTGGAGGCTTCTCTTTAAAGCGCTTAAAGCCGCTTCCTGCAGACCTTCCGGATAAGTGGGATGAGCCTGAAAACTTTCGGCCAGTTGATCGATGGTTAATCCATTCTTAACGGCCGCGGTCGCTCCTCCAATGAGATTGGTGGCTTCAGGTCCAAGCATGTGTATTCCTAACAATTTCCCCTTTTCATCCGAGATGACCTTGATAAAGCCTTCGATATCTCCCATAGCCTGTGCAATCCCAAGCGCGGCAATAGGGAACTTTCCGACTTTTATATTGGAATATTTTTCTTTGGCTTCTTTTTCAGTTAATCCAACACTTCCAATTTCCGGATGAGTATAGATCCCAAAGGGTGTTGCTTGGTAGGTAAATGTTCGGTTCCCTCCCATAGCATTTTCAGCTGCGATCACTCCCTGTTCATAAGCCACATGCGCCAGCATTTTCCTGCTTACCAGGTCTCCGACCGCATAAACTCCAGGAGCGCTGGTTTCCATCTTTTCGTTGACCGAGACGCTTCTTTTTTCCATTTTTAAATTCAAGTTTTCAAGACCGGCAGTGTTTGGAATCCTTCCGATACAGATCAGAGTTTTTCCGCAAGACTTTGCCGGATCAAATCGAGTATTGGTCATGGTGGTCACCTTTCTACGTTTAAGCAACCTTTTAACCGTGCTTACAACTTCTTCATCAATGCCAGGCAGGATCTCGGGTAGAGCTTCGTAGATGGTAACTTCGGTTCCTAAGGCACTGTAGATCTGGGCAAAGTGCATACCGATCACTCCGCCGCCTACAATATCCAGTTTTTCAGGGATATGGCAATAATCGAGCAGATCATCGCTGCACAGGAATTTTTCACCATCGAAATCGAGTCCGGGCAGGCAGGCGGGGGAGGAGCCGGTGGCCAGTACCAACGTTCTACTTTCTACTATCAACTTTCTACTATCTAAGATTATTTCCACTTCACCCGGAGCTAGAACCCTAGCCGTTCCTTGGATCAATTCAATCTTATTCTTTTCCAGTAAGAACTCAACCCCCTTAACAACTTTTTGAACAATTGTATTTTTCCTGTCCACGACTTTCTTGAGATCGATATTTGGCTTGCCCCATGAGACGCCGTAATTTTCGGCTTTTTGAATCTTCTCGTATAGATTAGTGCAGGCAATAATGGCTTTAGTGGGGATGCAGCCGCGGTTCAGACAGGTTCCGCCGACTTTGTCTTTTTCGATCAGTGCGACCTTGGCTCCAAGTTGCGCAGCCCGGATGGCGGCTACGTACCCTCCCGGCCCTCCACCGATTACAATGACATCATGCTTTTGCATAACGAATAAATTATAACATAACGGCTTGCATGTCGCATAAGAGATATTTCTTCCTATCGAAAATTGAAATTTCTCGGGTAAAATGCAGATAATAACTTAGGAGAATATAATGTTTAATCCAGTAAACTTCAATGTTACAAATATATTCTTAAGCCATCAAAGTTCAGGAGGCAATGAATCGCCTCAGCGGATTGCTTTTATCATAAATGGTGATGAATCAAGTTCCTTGGCAGAAGTTCATCTGGAGAATCTAGAGCAGGCAATAAAGCGCTTAAAAGTTGAAGGTTTTGACGCAATTTATGTTCTTTCTCCTCAGCCCCCTAAAGAAAAGGTTCTCTATTATGATAAACCTACGTTGAAAAATATGCAAAAAGTAATATCCCGACTGAAAGAAAGCCTGAAAAAGAAAGATTCGTTGTTTATCTACACCACCGGACACGGCGACTTCAAAAAAAGAATAAATCAGGCCTGTTTGGTGCTTCCAAGAAAATGTGTTACTGAAAAAGAGTTCTCTTCGCTTTTAGCGGGGCTGCCAGAGAATAATCAAACCATAATTATGGACCAATGTCATGGAGGCAGCTGGACAGATAGTCTCGCTGCGCCAAACCGTTTGTTCATTGCGAATACGCGAAAAAAAGAAACAGGATATTGTAAGTTCTTTGCCCAGGCATTTTGGGCAGAAAAAGCGCCGGATCTCAATAATGATCAAATATATAGTATCCAGGAAAGGGCTACAGCTGCAGCAGAAGCCCAGGCGAAAAACAGGTCGGGTGGCCTTACTATTTCTATGGGGACGAAATATGTTGACCGGGGTTTGGGCCTAAAGCCTGCTCGCCCATTCTATCCAGCTGAAGTTTTAGAAGTGCAAGGAAGGAATGATTTTGATAAAAAGCTTTTCTTATATCCGCATGGAGTTACCATAATCAACTTTTCTGCAAAGTGGTGTGGCCCTTGTCAAAAATTTAATCCCAAATATGCCAGATTAGCTGAGCAATTTAACGGATCAGCTCAATTTCTGTATGTTGATACTGATGAGAATAAGCAGTTGGCTGAAAGATACAAAGTTCGCGAATACCCCACCATTATAATAGTGAAGGAAGGGACTATTGTAAGGATCGAGGAATACGAGAAATTAGATCAGGATATCAAATTAGTCTTATTAGGAACACATCCCAGATTAAAGTTAACGATCAAAGGAATAGTTGCAGAGATACAAAGTCCGGATCCTGAGATCCGAAGCCGGGCTATGAGCAATCTGCTTTATTATTATAAAAATATAAATCGAAATAAAAAATCGATCAAAATATTTATCGTCTCTTTAGAGAATTGTCCGGCTTCAGATGTTCGCCCTTTTATGATAGGGGCTATCGGAGAGCTGAAGATAAAAGATAAAAGGGTCAACGATCTCCTTATTGAGGCTTTAGAACATAGTGAATACCGTGTTCGTTGGGCGGCGATCTGGGCTATTGGAGAACTGGGTATAAAAAATAAGATTTTTTTTGACCTCCTGATCAAGGCATTAGATGATAGTGAATGGGATGTTCGCGGTGCGGCTGTTACGGCTGTTGAAAAACTAAATATAAAAGACAATAGATCTATTGGATTCCTGATCAAGGCCTTGGAGGATGAGAACGGCAATGTTCGCAGGAGAGCTGTTCAAACTATTGGCAAACTAGGCATAAGGGATGAGAGGTTAATTGGGTATTTGGTCAGGGCATTGGGAGATAGTTGGCGCATGGTCCGCCGTGAAACAGCTCAGGCCATTGGGAAACTGGGTATAAAGGATAATTGGTTTATTGATCCCCTTATTAAGGCCTTAAGGGATGAATATCCTGATGTTCGGAGGGCCGCCGCCGCCGCTATTGGCAAACTAAGAATAAAAGATGAAAGATTTATTAATCCTCTGATTAAGGCTTTAGGAGATTACGATCCTGATGTTCATAAAGAGGTCGTAATTGCTTTTAGAAAGTTGGGGATAAGATATAAGAGATTGACCAAGCTTTTAATCAACGCCTCAGGTAATAGCGACCCCGTTGTTCGTCAGGCAGTTGTCAAAGCTGTTCGGAAACTAAAAGATAGAAGACTTATTAATCTTCTTATAAAAGCCATGATTGATAGCGATCCCCTTGTTCGAAAGAGTTCTATTTTATCTATTGGGGAGTTGGGTTTTAAGGATAGAAGATTTGTTGTTCACCTGATCACAGCATTAACTGGTAGAAACCCTGACATACGCTGGGCAGCCAGCGAGAGTATTAGCAAACTAAAAGATAAAAGATTCGTCCTTCCTCTAATTGGAGCTTTATATGCTGGTGATTTTTCTATCCAAATAGGAGTTATTACGACTATTGGCGAACTAGGCATAAAAGACAAGAGATTTATCGGCCCCCTGATAAAGGCCTTAAGCGATAGCAACTCTGATGTTCGGATGGCAGCAGCTAAGACTATTGGCAAACTAAAGATAAAAGATGAAAAATTTATTGATCCTCTGATTGAGGTCTTAGATGACAGTCATCCTAATGTTCGCTCTGTAACTGCTAAGGCTATTGGCGACCTAGGCATAAAAGATGAAAGATTTATCGGCCCCCTGATAAAGGCCTTAGGGGATAGTAGCTTTTTCGGTGTGCGTTGGGCAGCTGCTTTTGCCATTGGTGAGCTAGGCATAAAAGATGAGAGATTTGTTAAGCCCCTGATAAAGGCTTTAAATGATAGTGATAGCTTTGTTCGTTCGTATGCGGCTGAAGCAATGGAGAAATTGGGGATAAAAATACCATCTCAGCCTAAAAAATAATCTATATGACTTTTATCCCCAAAAAATTAATCTCAAAGAGATCAGAAGCAAAGAGACTCCAAACACTCTTCGCAGGACAAAATCCGGTATAAGGTTGGCAAAGTAGGCGCCGATCAGTCCCCCGAAGAGGAATCCCAGGCAAAGTAAAGCCGCCCAGCCGATATTAACATTTCCATGTCTCCAATACTGCCAGGCTGCGAGCAGTCCAATCGGAGGGACCATCATGGCCAGAGTTGTTCCCTGCGAGAGATGCTGACTCATGCCGTAGATGTAGATTAAGGCCGGGATGACGATCGTGCCACCGCCAATGCCAAGCAGGCCGCTCATGATGCCGGCTGCGAGACCGGTGACTAATAATCCTGCTATTTGCATAGGGATCCTCCTTATTTGAGAAGTTCTCGGACAAACTGATTGACGGTCTTTCCGTCAATCCCCGGATGTTTAGAAATAACCTCCTTCATCACTTTCCCCATTTCCTTAATAGAGGTCGCACCCAGTTCCTGAATGGTTTGCTGGACCATGGTCTTGATCTCTTCGCCAGAGAGTTCTTTTGGAAGGTATTCAGAGACAATGGAAAGTTCCTTTTCATGTCTTTCTGTTTCTTCTGTTCTTCCAACTTTTTTAAATTCTTCAATGGATTCTTTAAGTTCCTTTGAATACTTCTTGATGATTTTAATGATTTCTGGATCAGGAAGATCCCCCTTGGCATTCACGTAGAGAATCTTGCTTTTTACCATGCGCAGGGTGGAGAGGCGTAATTCGTCTTTTTCCTTTAGAGCTTTTTGAAGTTGTTTATTTATGTTGTTGAATAATTCTCTTTTTTCTTCGGCCATGATATCACCTTCTTATAATGCTTGAATAATGGCATCCGCCATCTGGGAGGTTCCAACCGCGCTGGGGTCATCCCGGTGGGGTTTTAAATCGTAAGTTACCGATTTTCCTTCAGCGATCACTTTGGCAACTGCGTTTTCCAGTTTCTCGGCCGCCTTTTTCTCTCCGATCCAATCCAGCATTAAACCCGCGGAAAGGATCATGGCGGTCGGGTTAACTTTGTTCTGGCCCTTGTACTTGGGGGCTGAGCCGTGAATGGCCTCGAAAACCGCAATGTTTTTACCGATGTTCGCTCCCGGAGCAATGCCCAATCCGCCTACCAGTCCCGCACAGAGATCTGAGATAATGTCTCCGTAAAGATTGGGCAAAACAAAGACGTCGTAAAGCTCCGGCTTTTGAACCAGCTGCATGCACATGTTGTCGATCAAGCGCTCTTCGTATTCAACTCTTCCTTCGTATTCTTTGGCAACTTCGCGGGCCGCATCTAAAAAGAGGCCATCCGTGTATTTTAAGATATTGGCCTTGGTTACCGCGGTCACTTTTTTGCGTCTGTGCTTGCGGGCGTAATCAAAGGCGAACTTGACGATCCTTTTTGAGGCGGAAACCGAATTGAGTTTTAAGCTAACCGCGGAATCTTCCTTGATCTTCTTTTTGATCGACTTCTCAACGAATTTAATGAGTTCTTTTGTTTCAGGTTTATCAAGCTCGAATTCGATCCCCGCGTATAGGTCTTCGGTATTTTCACGGACCACTACCAGATCTATGTTTTCGTATCTGGATCTTACACCTTTAAATGACTTGCAGGGCCTCAGACAAGCGCAAAGATCCAGCTTTTGCCGGATGGCAACGTTGACCGAGCGAAAACCAGTACCGATCGGGGTAGTGATCGGACCTTTTAGAGCGACCCGCTTATTTTTGATAGATTCGAGGACTTGGTCCGGCAGGGGAGTGCCGTATTTTTCCATGACGTCTGAGCCTGCTTCCTGCACGTCCCAGTCGACCCTGACCCCGGTAGCTTCCACGCACCTCCGCGCCGCTTCGGTGACTTCCGGTCCAATACCGTCTCCGGGAATTAATGTGATCTCGTGCAGCATAACGTGTGATATTATAATCTTGATTAACCCTAATTTCAATGCTAAAATTAATATCGCCGTGAAAGCCTTGAAGGACAAGAAAATCTGCGTGCTCATGGGTGGCCGCTCGGGTGAGCGGGAGGTTTCCCTTTGCTCTGGCAAGCGTGTTTTTGAATCCCTCAAGAACCAAGGCTTTAACGTTATCTCCATGGACCTTGAGGACGATCTGGTCTCAAAGCTGAAGAAAGAAAAGATAGATATTGTCTATAATATTCTGCATGGGAGGTTTGGAGAGGACGGCACGGTTCAGGGTCTGCTGGAGATGGCCAATATTCCATATACTGGATCTAAGGTGTTAGCCTCAGCTTTGGCCATGAACAAATTGGCTTCCAAACGCGTGTTTGACGCGCTGGGCATTCCCACTCCGCGCTTTATTGAGGTTGACGCCGCCAGCGACGTAAAAAAAGAAGCCAAAAGGATCTGGAAAAATTTTGCTTCTCCGTTTGTGCTCAAGCCGACCTCTGAAGGCTCCAGCCTGGGGGTCATTCTGGTCAAGAAAGAGGATGATTTTGAAAAGATCCTGGAACAGTCCGTGGAAGAATTCAAAGATGTTTTTATTGAAGAATATGTCAAGGGCCAGGAGGTCACCGTTGGTATTCTGGGAAAGGGCAAGGATCTTCAGGCCCTGCCCATTCTCGAGCTTTCTCCCAAGAACGAGTTCTATGATTACCACGCCAAGTACACCGCGGGCATGACGGAATTTATCCTGCCGGCCAGACTTTCCAAGGCATTGACCAAGAAGACCCAGGAGGTCGCGTTGGCCGCGCATCGGGCTCTCGGTTGTTATGGTTGGTCCCGGGTGGACATCATCGTGAAGGACCAGGTTCCCTATGTGCACGATGTGAATACCATTCCAGGGATGACCGAACAGTCAGATCTTCCGGCCGAGGCTGCCCAGGCAGGGATCTCTTTTGATGCATTGGTGGTTAAGATCCTGGAGAGTGCATATTAGATGGATAGTTGGTTAGTTGGTTAGATGGTTAGGAAGAGAACGCGAAAGCGTAAACCCCTTGTGTTTCGCCTCTTGATCGCTCTCCTTTTTTTGGTCGCGGTAATTGTTGCAGGTATTTATTTTTTATCTCTTCCGATCTGGGAAATAAAGGAAGTGGTGGTAAATGGAGCAAAAATACTTTCGGACAACGAGATGCGGACCCTGGCTGCCATCCCTCTATCTGAAAATTTATTCTTTACCAGGTTTAACCGGACAGAGTCCAATCTCAGCAAGATCCCTGCCATAAAAAGTTTTAAGATCTATCGTATTCCTCCGGCCACAGTTCTGATCAATCTAAAAGAAAGAGTCCCAATTGCCACCCTCATATTTTCTAAGAGATCGGTCATCATAGATGAAGAGGGCTACATCTTGAACCGAAATCCGAATTTGTCCTTGAATATCCCGAATTTGGCTGATCTGCCGGTGGTCACTGGAATAGATGAAGCAGAAATATTTAAGGCAGATAAGATCGATGGAAAAACAGCCCAGGTTATTTCAGATATTATTCTGAAGCTTTCGCAGTTTTTGGAATCCAGCAGACTGCAGCTGGAGCTGGGCGGTTTGGAAAAGGCAAGCTTCCTTTTGGACGATCTGCTGCGGGTTAAGGTAGGGGATGCGGAAAAAATAAAAAGGAAGATGGAGGTTTTTGGAGCCCTCCTTCCTGAGATCGCTGGCCGCTGGCCGCAGGTGGAGTATGTGGACGTGAGGTTCCCGGATAATCCAGTGATCAAATACAGGTGAAGTTGATTTTATGCAGGGATATGCTACAATATAGTTACCCTAAAAGTGGCACGTGCCGCAAAGGAGAATGATATAAATGGCCGGAAATGACGGCAAGACTTTCGCAACCATTAAGGTCTTTGGGATCGGGGGAGGCGGAACCAATGCGGTCAATCGTATGATCGGGGCGGGAGTGAAGGGAGTCGAGTTCTGGGGGGTTAACACCGACGTTCAGGCTTTGAATGTCTCTTTGGCAGATCACAAGTTACAGCTGGGGGCAAAGCTGACCAAGGGGTTGGGAGCAGGATCCAATCCAGAAATTGGACAAAAGGCCGCTGAAGAATCGTGTCAGGATATCAAGCTTGCTCTGGAAGGAGCGGACATGATTTTCTTGACGGCTGGAATGGGCGGAGGAACCGGAACCGGGGCTTCGCCTATAATTGCTGAAGTTGCAAAAGATGTGGGATGTTTAACGGTGGGGGTGGTGACCAGGCCTTTTCGCTTTGAAGGCCCGGTCAGGATCTCTCAGGCTGAAACCGGAGTGGCCATGCTCAAGGAAAAGGTGGACGCCTTGATCGTTATCCCCAATGATAAATTGCTGCAGGTGGTCGAGAGAAAAACTTCAATTATCGAAGCCTTCAAGATCGCGGACGATGTTTTGCGGCAGGGCGTAAAAGGGATCTCAGATCTGATAACCGTTCCAGGTTTGATCAACCTTGATTTTGCGGATGTGCGCACCGTGATGTATGAAGCCGGATCGGCCATGATGGGGATTGGTTCCGGTTCGGGCGAAAATCGGGCAGTTGAGGCGGCCGAGGCAGCCATTC
>JAZFXQ010000133.1:0-2041 GCA_036448795.1 Candidatus Margulisiibacteriota bacterium
GCCCAGGCCGAACTCGATCCAGAGCACGGAGGGAATGCGGAGCACCATCTGCCGGCCGTATTCCAGCAGGTCTTTTTGCTCATAGATCAGATAACCATTGTAGCCGATGACCGAAAGAGAAAGAACAAAGCACAGAAAGACCAGGACCCATTTGATGTTCAGGCGGATGGTCGCAAGCCTCTCCTTGAAGCGCTTGAGAAAAGGAATGATCAGAAGCTCCCGGAAGACGAGCGCCACGATCAGGTTAATAAGGATAAAGCCGATGATCAGGAGAAGGATTTCCCCCCCGATCACGGCAGCGTTCTTTATGATCATCTCTGGACTGGCAAAATATTCCACCGGACCAACCTCGGTAAAATTATAGCACAGGTAGCCGTTAGATGCTCTGCCCAACCGATCTCCGCTAATGATGAAATTCACCAATAATCTTCACGATAAATAAACGAGGAAAATAGATCATGCTAACTCTTCGCGGAGGAATAAATAAAACTAAACAGCGCCTGGATAAAGCGGGGTATCCATCTCCCTTGCCCAAGGTGCGCGTAGCAAATAACACCGCCCGGACCCAAGAGATACAGAGACTGGTCACCACAGAAGGACCAAGGATGGCCGCCAGCTACCTCTATGCCGAGGGGATCCAAGAAATTATCATAGAAGACAAGGTAAGCATCGAACATGAATTATGGCATATCTATTTAAAGAGCGCCTTCCCCGAATATAATAATGCAATTAAACATCTGGAATTGATCCTGAAAATTAGATTTCCTTTTTTGATCAATAATTTTTTGAAGCGCTTTGAGCATTTCTTCCTCAGATCAGCCGCGATCGAAGCCGGACGATATGAATTCGCGGCCAACGACTCGAAGCTGGAACTGGATCTCGCTCTTTCCCAGATACAAGAATTAAGAGACAACCCCATGGAAATTGCCAGTTCTTACACGGGCATGATCTTAGCGCATGCCTTTCCTTTCCGGTCCTACACACCGCTCTTTACCTCCAATCGGGAAAGGATTAAAGATAACGCCCTGCGCCTGAATATGTTCAGGGCTTTTTACAGCCATGACATGGCTCTTTTCCGGGGAAGGATCAAAGAAATATACAAGGGATCCTCAGATGAAAATATTTTCAGCGCTTTTTATGAGCATGCCAAATCTATTTGGAAGTTCTGCCAGGAAGATAAAGGTGAGATCCGCATGGAAGACCTCACCACCCCGGTCCACTGCCTCTGGTCCATTTTCATGGAAAATTACTTTCCCGCTCTTTTATAATGAGCTCAGAAACTCTTCAATCTTTGCCTTTATATCATCCCTCACCCTTCGAAAAACCTCGATCGGCTGGCCGATGGGGTCCTCGATCTCCCAGTCGATCTTTTCTTTAGTTGGAACGACCGGACAGGTCTTGCTGCAGCCCATCGTGACCACGTAATCGAATTCCTTGGCTGGAACTTGATCGAAGCCCTTTGAATAATGCGGGGAAATATCGATCCCGAGCTCTTTCATGACCGCGATCGCGTCCGGATGGACAAAACCCGCGGGTTTGGTGCCGGCGGAGTAAATTTCAAATTTATCACCGGCTAGCTTTTTAGCAAAGCCCTCCGCCATCTGCGAGCGGCAGCAGTTGCCGATACAAGCGAATAATATCTTCTTTTTAGCCATGCTGGGTCTCCCTGAATAGATTATGCCTGGTAGCCTTGGCAAACCAGACTAAACCAAGCATAAGCGGCACTTCGATCAATACCCCGACTACCGTCGCCAAAGAAGCGCCGGAAGACAAGCCAAAAAGAATGACCGAGGTCGCTATCGCCACCTCAAAATGATTGCTGGCGCCGATCAGGGCCGAAGGCGCCGCGTCCCGGTAATTGAGCTTCAACCACTTCGCCGCCATATAGGTCAGACCAAAGATCAAACAAGTCTGGACAAAAAGCGGGATGGCGATCAAAAAGATCACCTGCGGCTGGTTGATGATCAGCTCTCCTTTAAACAAAAAAAGAAGAACCAGGGTAATAAGCAGCGCTCCAATAGAGACCGGCGTCAGGTAATGA
>JAZFXQ010000134.1:0-4226 GCA_036448795.1 Candidatus Margulisiibacteriota bacterium
GCGTGGGGTTTAGCACGTGACCGTCACCGGTCAAACCGTCGGGAGCTCTTACCTCCCGTTTTCACCTTTGCCACCCAACCTTTAGGGTTGAGTTCGGCTGTATATTTTCTGTGCCACTTTCCTTCAGGTTATCCCTGACTGGACGTTATCCAGCACGCTGCTCTGCGGAGTCCGGACTTTCCTCCCCTCGACTAAGCTCGGGGCGACCGTCTAGCCTGCTCAATTACATTTTACCAAAGAGGGGAGAGCCTTTCAAGGAATGTTCGTCAATCCCTCGATTGGCTAATTTATCCGCATGTTTGTTTTCTTCCCGAACCGTGTGATCGATAGAAAAGGTTTTGAATTTGCGGATAAGGGATTTGGCATGGTAGTGGAGGGGGATCAATCCTTCGTTTTTAACTTTGTATTCACCCTGGATCTGTTTAACTAGAAGCTCTGAATCCGAAAAGCACTCGATCTTGGTGGCTCCTAAGACCAGGGCTTCTTCCATTCCCCGGATAAAAGCGATGTATTCGGCGACATTGTTGGTAGCTTTGCCGATGAAATCAGAGATCTCAACCAGTGTTCCTGCTCCCTTTTTTACAACTACACCTATTCCCGCTGGGCCAGGATTGCCTCGAGCAGCACCATCTGTATAGATTTGAATTAACATCAGCGTTTAGCGTACAATAGTTTGAGCAGCTTAGCAAGGGGATTGGTATTGATCAGGTCTTTTTTCTCCAGCCAGCCGCGGCGGGCCACTGCCACTCCGTATTTCATGAGCTCAAGCTGGTCAGCAGAATGGGCATCGGTTGCGATCACCAGTTTTACCCCTAGCTCCTTGGCCCGCTTGCAGTAGACATCCGTCAGGTCAAGCCGCTTGGGATGCGCATTGATCTCGATTACTACGTTGTATTTTTTTGCCGCCTGCAATACTTGCTCCATGTCAATTTCGTAGGGTTCCCTCTCTCCGAGAAGCCTTCCGCTGGGGTGAGCAAAAAGGTTCACGTATTTGTTCCGCATGGCTTTGATCACGCGCTCGGTCATTTCCTTCTTGGGCATCTTGAAGCGGGAATGGATTGCTGCCAGGACGATGTCTAATTGTTTTAAAATAACATCCGAGTAATCAAGGGATCCATCCGGCAGGATATCGACTTCCGTACCGGCAAGGATCTCGATGCCTTTGACCTTTTTATTTGCCTCGCGGATCTTTTTGAGGTGTTTGAGCATTTCTTTTTCGTTCAATCCGTTGGCGATGCGGGTCGATTGGGTGTGTTCGGTGATCGCGATGTATTGGTAGCCCAGGCCTTTTGCGGCCTGCGCCATTTCCTCAATGGAATTGAAGCCATCCGTGGCCCTGGTGTGCATATGCAGGTCGCCCTTGATATCTTTCAATTCCACGAGCTTGGGTATCCTTCCTTTGGCGGCGGCTTCAAATTCCCCTTTGGTTTCCCTGAGTTCTGGTGGTATGTATTGCAAGCCGAGTTTGGAATACATCTCTTCTTCTTTTTCTCCGCCGATCTGCTTTTTGCCTTTGAAGATCCCGTATTCGGACACTTTCCATCCTTTTTTCTGGGCCATCTGCCGGAGATGGATATTGTGGCCTTTGGAGCCGGTAAAGTAGTGGGCGGCTGAGCCAAAAGATCTTTCTTCCACGACTCTGACGTCCGCCTGCATGCCGTTCTTGAGGATTACCGAAGACTTGGTCTCTCCATGAGCAAGAATGTCCCTGACCGCTGGGAGTTTAACAAAGGTATCCATGATCTTTTTCGGTTTAGAGGAAATGACTAAAATATCTATGTCGCCGATGGTCTCTTTGCCTCTTCTCAAACTTCCGCAGGGCAGGATCTTTCTAACTTCTTTTAACTTTTTTAATTCTTCCACGATGAGTTCGGCGTGGGAAGTGGCGTCATCCAATAAGAACCTGCCGTGGCTTTCTTTCTTGAGAGCAAGGCCCCTTAAGATGTTCTCCTCTTTTTTTGCTCCCATTCCCGGAAGGCCCCTGAGCTTTCCTGCTTTAGCTGCTTTTTCGAGTTTAGCCGGAGAATCTATCTTGAACTTTTTGTAAAGGAGGAGGGCGGTCTTGGGCCCCATGCCCGGAATGCTGACCAGGGCCAGAAATCCCGTGGGAAACTTTTTGGCAAGGTCATCATGGGCATGGACCTTGCCCGTTTTGATCTGCTCCTCGATCTTTTCCGCGATGTGCTGGCCGATGCCCGGAACCGCCATGAGACCTTTGAGGCCGCTCTGGGTATAGATATCCTTGACATTCTTGGAGAGAGATTCGATGACTTGGGCGGCCTTGCGGTAAGCGCGGATCTTAAATGGGTTATCTTCTTTAAGCTCTAAAAAATCGGCTATTTCCCAGAAGATCTTGGCAAATTCGGAGTTTTCCATTTTAGGACAGGGCTTTTACGATTTTTTCCCCAAATTGCTTTGCATGTGCTGGTCCATCCGCGGTTATGATCTTGCCGTCAACTTCAAGTCCGCTTGGAGAATAATGGGCACCCTTGTTTTTTAGATTTTCACTTTCACCAGAAAAGCAGGTGGCTTTTATTCCTTTTAACAGCCCGGCATTTGCAAGAATAGAGGGCGCGGCGCAGATGGCGGCCAGGATCTTCTGTTCCTTAACCGCATCCTTTGCAATTCCCTGGGCCAGCGGATCGTCAAAATAATCATAGCTTCCGGGTCCTCCCACAAAGATGATTGCATCATAATCCGGTACATTTACTTCTTTTAAGGGAAGATCCACTTTGGCGGACAGGCCAAGCTTTCCTTTGGCAATGCCAACCTGGGAAGAAGCGGTAGTTACTTCAATTCTAGATTTTTCCAAAACTTTCTTTGGCTCGGTATATTCTTCGTCCCGAAAGCCTTCAAAGGCAATGATCATTAAAACTCTTTTTGCCATATCTATTACCCCTCAATTTCAGATTTGAATTCAAAGAGGCGCATGATGTCTCTTTGAGAAATGATCCCGATCAGTTTTGAATCCTCAATCACCAGAAGTCTTCCGATGCCGTTTCTTGCCAGCTTGGTCAAGGCATCCATGGTATCCGCTTTCCTGCTGATGACCAGCCCTCTTCCGAGGGGGATCATAATATCCTTGGCGGAAGTTTTGCTCCATTTATCTTTGGCGACCTCTTTAATATCATGAAGGGTTACCAGTCCCAGGACAGTGTCATCCTCAACCACCGGGAAGGAGGCGTGACGAAATCTGAAAAAGTAATCATCCACCAGTTTATCCAGTTTGATCTCTGCCGGAATGGTTATCACGTCCTTGGTCATGAAACTTTCTACTTTTGTCCCGCCCAGTATTTTCTTCATGACCACCTGGCGATAACTTATATCTGCGGCTTCCTGCAGGAAAAGACCGATAAAGATAAACCATATCCCAGCAATAATAGTTCCGGTAAAAAGATTCAGGAAGCCGACTGCGATAAGAAAAAAGGCAAAACCTTTTCCAAATCCGCTGGCGATGGCGGTGGCCTTCTTTAAGTCCTTATAATAACTCCAGAGGGCCGCCCGCAGGACTCTTCCGCCGTCCAGGGGGAAACCGGGTATCAGATTAAAGATCCCTACTACCAGGTTTAAAATAAAGAGATAATTGGTTATAGAAAGGATTGGTTTGGGGGAGCCCAGGTTGTAAAGGGCCTGGGTCAGGCCAAAGAAGAGGAAGGCCAGAAAGAAACTCATGATTGGTCCGGCAATGGCCATTTTGAATTCGACCGCCGGAGAAGAGGGCTCCTTTTCCATGTGAGCCACGCCGCCGAAAACAAATAATGTTATTCCCCGGATGGGGAGTTTATGCTTTCTGGCCACCAGTGAATGAGAAAGCTCATGGGCCAGAAGAGAGGCAAAGAGAAGAAAAGCGGCAACGATGGCCATCAACCAATGGGCCGCAGGACTCACTTCGGGATTAGTATAAGGAAAATATCCTCGGGCTAAAGTAAAGATGATCAAGCCCACGATTATGAACCAGGAGAAATTGATCTCTATTGGAATATTAAAAAGAGTTATTAGTCTGAACGATTTTTTCATGATTTTAGCAGGGCGTCCCCTATACTATATATCCAGAGAATTATACCAAAAATAATTGCCAAACCCAAAACGTAAATAAAATAAACCGCGTTTATTAAAAGAGAGAGGTAGGCCAGGGCGGGGAGGAAGAAATAAAAAGTTAGTAAGAGGATAACCCCCTTTTTGCTTTCGCCTTTTATGATCTGCCCCAGACCTACTACAAGAATTGA
>JAZFXQ010000135.1:0-3620 GCA_036448795.1 Candidatus Margulisiibacteriota bacterium
AAATGCAATAAATACCCTACTCCATAGAACAGGATAAAAAACGCGAATGCGAACACCCCCACCAAGATCAGAACCGTGATCAAAAAGAAAACCAGGGCCAGGGTTAAAAGAACCGGCAAGATCAATATAAACTTGAACCCTGAAACCCTCTCAACCAAAGTGCTTCCGATCGGTACATATTGAACGACAAAAACCACAAGAGAGGCTACAATCCCCAGGATCCAGGAATTGATCAGAAAGAAGGTCAGGGCTTTCTCTCTCCAGTCCTCCCCCTTTAACCTGGTATAAAAATAAATGGGACGGACGATAATTGTCCACCAGGTGTGCAAATACCATTTTAATTGTTCCTGCATTTCTTCCCCCCTTCTTGATCTACAAAGAGATCTCTTTTCTTCCCTGGAAAGCCTTGGAGAGGGTTGCCTCATCCGCATAATCCAAGTCCGCTCCAATGGGCAGTCCGTACGCCAGCCGGCTAAGCCTTATCCCCAAAGGTTTGATCAACCTGGAGAGGTAAATATTGGTGGCTTCCCCTTCCGTGGTCGGACTGATGGCTAAAATTACCTCTGCAAAATTCTCTTTGTGCAAGCGCTTCATGAGTTCCTTGCTCCTCAGGTTTTCCGGTCCGATCCCATCCAGCGGGGAGATCAAACCGCCCAGAACATGGTACTTGCCATTATACTCTCCGGAGCGCTCCATGGCCATGAGGTCTTTTGGCTCAGCTACTATGCACAACAGATCATTCTGGCGGCTTCCGTTCGAGCAGATCTTGCAGGGATCGATATCCGTAATATTAAAACAAACCGAACAGTGTTTGAGCCTTGCTTTTGCCTCTTTGATAGCAGAAAGCAGGCTCCCCACATCTTTTCCTGAGCTTTGAAGAATATAAAAAGCCAGCCGCTGGGCGGACTTGGGCCCGATCCCGGGCAATTTTTTAAGTTCCTCTATTAACCTTGCTAAAGTTTCGGCGTACATGCTAGAACATATCCGGCAGCCCCAGGCCGCCGGTCACACCCTTCATCTTCTTTTCCGCTGCATCCTTAGCGGTCTTGAGTGCTTTCAGGATCGCTTCCCGAACTAGTTTCTCAAGTTGAGTTACATTTTTAGGATCGACCACTTTGGGATCGATCTTGATCTCTTTAAACTCCATGTCCCCGCTAATTTTAGCCACTATCCCGTGCGCGATCCCTTCAAAGACCTCCTTGGCCAGTTCATCTTTGACCCTTTTTATCTGGCCCTGCATCTCCCGGGCCATTTTCATCATCTCACCCATGTTACCGAATATCATATTACTCTCCCTTCAAAAAATTCAGCCACGGTTCTGGCAGAAAGGGCGGGCTCCTTTTTTCCCTCGCTTATGACGCACTCGATCGGGATCTTTTCTCCGGTAACTTCCCGGAGTGTTTCTTCCACCGCCTGCCTATTCTTCATCTCCTCCAAGCGCTCTTTGTGAAAAGCATAGCCGCGGCGGAAAGCAATGACCAGTTTGCCTTTTCCATTAACCTCAAGTGGTTCTCCCTCATGCAGAGAAACATAACCAAAAACGCTTTTTTTCTTGACGCCCTCCAGGATCTCCTTCCAGTGGGCCCTGATCTTGGCCATCCGCCCATCCTCGACCGGCTGCGCGGCTAAACGAGGCTCTCCCAGGAGTTCCAGGAGCGCGACCTCCAACACGAGCCTGGCATGCGGATGCCACTTCATGTCCAGCTCTGCCCGGGAAAGAGCGCGGAGAACCTCTTTTATCCTCTGAAGCGAGAACTTGTCCGCCTGTTTTCTTAATCTTTCCAGATAATCAGAGGTCAACTCAAGCACTTCACTTGAGCCAACCTTAAGATGAATGAGGTTCCTGAAATGAGAAACCAGATCGCGGGTAACCTGGAGAGTTGACCTTCCCTCTTCCAATCCCTTCTTCACCAGCTCCAGAACCTTGGCTGGATCTGCAGAAGCTACTGCATCCCCAAACGCAAAAAGAAGCTCCTCATCCGCGGTTCCCAGAAGCATGACTACATTATCATAGGAGATCTGGTGGCCGGAAAAAGAGACCAGCTGATCCAAAAGCGAGATGGCGTCCCGCATGGAACCCTCGGCCACTCGACCAATTAAGTTCAATGCCTTTTCATCGATCTCAAATCCCTCATCTCGGCCCACCTTCAGTAAATGTTCCTCAATTTCCTTCAATTTTATTCTTCTAAAATCAAGCCTTTGACAGCGGGAAACAATGGTCAGGGGAACCTTCTGCAGTTCCGTGGTTGCCAGCACAAAAATGGTATGGGAGGGTGGCTCTTCCAGGGTTTTGAGAAGGGCGTTAAAGGCTTCCGGGGTCAGCATGTGAACTTCATCTATAATGTAAACCTTGTAGCGGCCCTCAACCGGGGCATAGCGGATCCGCTCACGCAGCTCCCGGATCTCACCGATCCCGCGATTGGAAGCAGCGTCGATCTCGATCACGTTGACCGAATGCCCGTTCCGGATCTTTACGCAGCTCTGGCATTTATCACAGGGTTTTGGGGTCGGCCCCTTCTCACAGTTCAAGGCTTTAGCCAGGATCCGGGCAGTTGAGGTTTTGCCTGTGCCGCGCGGACCGGAAAAAAGATAAGCGTGGGCCAGGCGGTTGTTCTTAATGGCATTTTTCAGGGTCTGGACAATGGCGGGCTGCCCGATGATCTCGTCAAATGTCTGCGATCTCCATTTGCGGTAGAGTGAAATATAACTCATTTGTAGATTCTCGGGACCCTCTTGCCTATTCCGCAAACCACTTCGTAAGAAATAGTGTCTTCCAGCCCGGCCATTTCATCCGCAGAGATTATCTGGCCGTTCTGCTCGCCGATCAAGACCACTTCGTCCCCCACTTCCACTTTCGCATCTCCAACATTTATCATGGTCAAGTCCATAGTAACCCTGCCCACGACCGGATAGCGTTTTCCCCGGATAACGACCTGCCCGCGGTTGGAAAGGCGGCGGCTGAAACCGTCTGCATAACCGACCGGTATAGTAGCCACGCTGGTTTCAGAAGGAGTGGCATAAGTGCATCCGTAAGAAAGGGGCGTTCCAGCCGGGATCCTTTTAAGATAAGTGATCCGGCTCTTGAAGGAAAGGGCGGGTTTGAGATTTATCAAGCTCCGCGAACTGCCCATGGGATAGAGACCGTACATCATCAACCCCACCCTGACCATGTCCAGATGGGTTTCAGAATGATAAAGGACCGCAGCCGAATTCGCTGAATGTTTTATGGGAATGTGTTTTACTTTTGAGGCCACCTGTTGAAACTTTTGAAATTGGCCCTGAGTAAAATTGTCATGCAGGTCTTCGGCTTTGGCAAAATGGGTAAAGACCCCTTCCAGCTCAAGGCCGGGCAAAGAAGAGATCTTTTTGATAAAAGCCGCTGCCTCTGAAGGCAAGACCCCCACCCTTCCCATGCCGGTATCAACCTTGACATGCACCCGGACGCTCTTTTTTCTCTTGCTTGCTTCATCCGAAAGGGCCCGGGCCTCGCTGTAAGAATAGACGGTCTGGCACAGATCATATTGGATGATCTCATCCATGACCGAGGTCGGAGATTCGGTCAGGATCAGGATCGGAGAAACAAGGCCTGCTTCACGGATCTCCAGCGCTTCTTTGAGATT
>JAZFXQ010000136.1:0-9398 GCA_036448795.1 Candidatus Margulisiibacteriota bacterium
TGCTTTTATCGATTGAATCCTTTCCAAGGGTCGGACCTACAATCCGGGTCTCAATTGGCTTGACCGGAATGGGAAGTGCGCCCGCCTTTAGTTTGATAACCATGTCCTGCACTTCCTCAATGGTAAAGTCTCCAGAAATCTGGGCTTTGCCTGAGGGGATTGGTTCACGGACATTCGGTGCAGAAATGATCTTTTTATCCAGCAATATTGCTATTGGCTTGCCTACGGAGCGCGCGGTCACCTCCGCGAAGAGCTTGGCTCCTTCGGGATTGAATTCAATATCTACCACCGGATTCCCGTATTCATCCACTCCGGGCCAGGCCCCTTTTAAAAGACCTCCGGTCAAAACAACTTTTTTCAATACGATTGGCCGCTCCCCTACCACTTCATTGTTTCTGATGATCTTAATCTTATCCAGGTAAGCTTCTGCGCCGTAAAATTCTCTTACTTTTTCAGGGGTCAATTTGGTCTCATCTGCTGGCGCCCACTCAGCCTCCACGAATTCAAGGTTCGCAGTATCGCCAATTATAGAAATGGCGCGCTCAGGATCCTTTACCCCGGGAAGCTCAACCACGATCTGGTCCCTTCCTTTTCTCTGAATAATGGGCTCAGTTACACCCAGGGAGTCAATTCGGTTGCGGATGACTGCTACTGCCCCAGCCATGGCATCATCAGATAAAGGAACCTTTTCGGTGGGCTGGCCTTGTAGAACCAAGCGGGTTCCACCCTGGAGATCCAGCCCCAGGGTAATGGGGAGCTGCATAATCACGTAGACTGAGAAGCCAACAATGGCTAAAATGGTCAATATTCTAAGCTGGTTGACGTTTTTTCTCATTGCAAACAGGGAATATTATATCTGATTTTTGCCATCTAAACAAGCGCATATCACGCCTCAAACTGAAATTCCTGCTTAAAATTATCGATAAATAACGGGAAAGGTAGAGAAAAATGAGTTTGAGCGTAAATACATCATCAAGTTATTCTTCAAAATGTTGGAATTGGGATTCAGCAAAAACCAAGCATGCTGACCGCGAAGAAGAAAAAGCTACTGGCTCAACAAAAGAGAAAGTTGCTTTCTTTTGGGGATGTGGAGGAGATCCCCAATTCGCAATTGATCCCTCAAAAGACTGCACCACTTATCCCCCAGATAAAATTTTAGATGGTTTGAAAGTAAATTATAAAAATGACGCAGAGGAGCTTCCGGGTGAGAGGGAAACCATACGAGATGCCCTGTCCTCAATCGATTACCGTTTTACCGAAGGAATAAATAAGGTAATAGTTGAAGAGCGCGAAAAGTGCGTAAACAGTGAAGGGAAAAAATATAGAGGAAGATATGAGGCACGCTGGAGTGGCGCAAAAATCGAGTTGTGTCGCCAACCTGATGGAGAAGGCGGAGCATTCGAAAGTATTTATACTCTCAAATGGGTCCTGCACCACGAAGTCGGTCATCATGTTGAGTATAAAATAGGCGGAAAAACATCGGAATTTTACAGCCTCTTGACTCCTGAATTTTATCCATCGGAAACCTTCGCCGAAAAATTCGCAACCTATATTCTAGCTGGCCCTTTTTACAGGCGTTTCAACTCATGGAAATATCCTAGCGTCATGGAAGCAACATATAATTGGCTTAAGGGAAATATTTTTTGTGATAGTGAATATCATGAAATCCATGCTCCTTATTATCAGTATCTCATGGCTGAATCATATTATAATTCATATGACTATGAACTCGCTTTAAACGAATTCGAAAAAATAATTACGAAGTTCCCTGATTCAGAATATGTTGCCCTTGCCAAAATAGGGATGGGAAAGAGCTATGCCAGCCTGGGTGAATGTGATAAAGCCTTGGAGATATTCGAAGAGGTCAAATTAGAACATCCGGAAGAGGCAGATTTAGCCCAGTATCAAATTGCCATTACTTACCGTTTTTGCTTGAGAGATCGTAGTGCTGCACTTCGAGAATACCAAGAACTGATTGATGAATTTCCAGATTCCGATTTAGTTCCGAATGCTCTTTTTGGCATAGGTTATATTTATGTAGAATTAGGGGATTGCATCCAGGCCCTAGAAGCCTTCCAGAAATTTATTGACGCCTACCCCAATGATTCCAAGGCACCACGCGCCCTGATCGAAATGGGCCTTTGCTATATGCAATTAAATGATTGCATCAGTGCCATTGAAATTTTTCAACGTATAATTGATGAATATCCGGACTCTATTTATGTTCCCGACGCGCAGCAATTAATCGCTGAATGTGCTTAATAAGTCCACCGCTTACATTACTTCTTTACCAGCCAGGGCACATGTGTCGGCTCTTTCATTTTAGCCGGATGTTCTTCAAAGAGCTTTTTGCGGATGGGTTCCAGCAGATTTTCTTTCTTACCAAGAAATTCTGCCACACAGACAAGCTTAACCTTTCTTTTCTGCGCTGCTTTATAAACCTCGACCAATTTATCTCTCCATTTTAAATCCCTCAAATAATGGTGATCAACGATCAAAGTTTTCATGCGCCTGGTCCCATTAATGATCTTATCCAGGCTCTTGGTATGCATGCCGAATATATAGGTCATGGGGCCGTCGATCAGACAAATGTCCGGATCATTTTGAATGATAAAATTCTGTTGAGATATTACCGTTGCACCTTCAACATCTGAAGTGTGAATGAATTTTTGCTTTCCATCATCGATCAAAACCTCGGTCACGCAGCCCAGCTTTTCGTCCCAACCGTGGGGCACTGCTTTAGAGAATCTGATAATGGTCTTGCCAAAGTTGAACTCACGACCATCAGAATACTCGATCGCCTTGGGAAGATCTCCGAGCTTTTTCAGGAAATAACTGGCCCTCTTTTTTTGGCTGGCATTGATCTTTTGTAAAGCATGCTTTAGATAAACAGTTTTCCCCTTATAAATCTCCGGTTCTTCCGGGTTATGGTGATCATAATGATAGTGAGTAACGATCAAAACATCCGCCTTTTTGGCATAGGATTTTATTTCATCCCATTTCTTCATCATGAGGTCGATCTCGATCGGATGCGGAGGCCGGCCATTCCGGTTGGGAGCCAGAGCCACCCCTGGATCGATCAAGACTTTTACATCTTTGGTTTCCACATAGGTTGCCATACTGCGGGTGCCCAGGGAATCAAAGGATAGTGGAACTATTTTCATCTCCCTTTCACCGTCCTTATGAAACACTCGATCGACCGATCGTAGGTTTTCTCAACCTCAGGCGGGAAAAAGCAGGCCGGAAGTTCCTTGTTTTTCCAGTGATAAGCTATGCAATCACAGCAGATATACTTTCGACTGCAAGGTTCGTAAGTGCAGTTGCATCTTTTTTTATTGGTTCCTTCTTTGCATTCCATGCTTATCACCTTACTTCAAAAGTCATGCCGTCCCTGGCTGCAATAACTTTGGTCTTCAATTCCTTGCTCAACTGATCCGCAATCTCCCAGGGCTTGGCCTTAATCATCCACATCCCAAAATGGGTAAGAATAGTGGTTCTCGGCTTGATGGCCTTGATGATTTTTTTGACATCTTCAATGCAAAGATGATCGAAGGGACAGGGCTCAGGTCTCAAGACATTGACGATAAGAATATCGCCCTTGTATTTCCTGGGAAGCTCCGGGAAGTATTTGGTATCGGCGATGTAAGAAATGGTATGTTTCTTGCCTCGAAAAATCAAACCGTAAGTCTCAACCCCATGGATGTGTTTAACCGGCGCATGGATAGCGACATTTCCGATCTTATATTTACCTTTCTGCTTGAGGATCTCGATCTTGCCAACGTAAGTCCGAACGTATTTATAGATCACCGGATCCTCTCCCGACACCGCGTCTTTCGGCGCCAAAACTATCCCCTTTTTTGTGTGCCCGCCCATGGTCATGGCTTCCATCATGACGTTTATGTCTGCAGAATGGTCAAGGTGTTTATGAGAGAGGACGATCCCATCTAGCTTACTCGGATCTAATCTGGGTCGAGAAGAAACACAGCGCACCAGCGAGCCCGGACCAGGATCGATCAGGATGTTGGTATCATCCAGAGATAACCAAATCCCACCCGAAGCGCGAAACTGCTTGGCTACCACAATCCTGGCCCCTGCCGTGCCTAAGAATTTAATAAAATTCATTTAAACTCCTTAATCACCCTAGCCTCCGCCAAAGCTGAAATAAATAGAAGCGGGGCACAAAGCATAAGATACATTTTTATCCTCGGGATTGCAAGGATCACAGCATTCTCCCAGGTAAAATTTAGAAACATCGAAGATGCCATTTCCAGCCCCATGGCAATTGAATAGCAAAAAACAAAAAGCTCAAAGATTGGAACCAAAGCGGTTAAAAGCAACAAGAATGGCCCAAATTTGATCTCCGGTTTTGGGCGATAGAAGCTGCCTTCCTTTAGTTCTTTTGGAACAGGATGCAACACTATAATTCCAATATTGGTCCCGGTCAGGAAAGCAATTAGCACCGGGAACAAGACCAGAAGCCCGGAAAGCATGTATAGGCAGATTGCGATCGAATTAAAAAGGAAAATAAATAAAAATATCGAAGTGAAGCTCTTGCTGGGGTTTGCAAAGCGGATGGTTTGTTTTAGAAACCAGATCGGAAAGACTTTAAATACTTTGAGATCGAACTTCTCTACAAAATATGAGAAGCCGAAACCCAGAATAAACAAAAATAGCGCCAACAAACTTAAAGCATACATTGTTTGGATTTTATTTTAGAGGGCCTGGCGGGGATCGAACCCGCAATCTTCTGCTCCGGAGGCAGACGCGTTATCCATTGCGCTACAGGCCCATCTATTTAGATTTTACCACAACCATCGCTTTTCTACCCTGAGCGATGGTTTTCTTGTTCCCCGTCCAGTCATGAATGGCATTGTAAACAACCTGATATTTATAGCGATAATTTCTTCCTCGTTTGGTCCCCGCATCATTAGTTATAAACTCACCACTCCGATCATTATATCCCTTGAACAGCATATTATGGTAAGCCGGACCAGGAGGAGTATAGTAAGGATTTCCTAAAAGTCTCCCCGCCATTGGAGTAATTACAACATTGCCCTTTGCTAGTTCCCTCTTGATATCGTTGATCTCAATATCATAGCGGACCTCAAGCTTGTTGTATTTATAATAATCCTTGATCAGTTTAGCAATTTGTTCAGCCTTCAGATCATAATGCCCACCATACTTCTTCACCTGAAAGTCCACCAAGTTTAGAATTTCTTGATTCCCTAATTTCCTAGTCACCGAATCCCCTTTCACATACTGCATAGCCATGATAATCGCAGCCTCTTCACACGCATCCTGCCAGGGCTGCTTCCAATTGGCATAAGGGGCCTGGCAGAGGAAGGGAACGGGAAGATAGGTCTTCTGCGGTAGGGCAAATGAAGGTGCGCAAAATAGTACCAAAATAAGCAATATCAGACCCTTTTGCATAAGATTATTATAACAGAAAATCCTCGATTTTTTATGAAATTTATCACTAAAATCGTCGATATAAGATAAGGAGGAGTATATGCGTTTCTCCGTAAAGTATAAAGATAATTCAATTTATCTATATCGTGCCCAGGATATAAAGAGATTCGGTGCTGCAGTGCCCCGCCAGCACCTACAAAACGCTCACAGTTACTTAAGCTATTTGGGGATCAAGCTGGAGGGGGCAGAAAGCACCCTGAAAAAGATCTCTTTATCCGAAAAACAAATTGGACAACTATATCTCAAGCTTTTTGTCAATCAAGTAGACTCCCTAAATATTAAACCTAGGAAATTCAGAGCCAAAGATCTCACTTCCCTTAATCCGAAAAAAATATCATTCAAACCCAGAGAAGGATTGTTAATTGAACAAGACCAAGGAGCACATGAGATATCTCAGTTTATTCCCGAAGAATTAATCGCCGAGGCTGAGTTCTCCTACCCCCGAGACATTACCAAGCGGGAAAAAATGATCGCCACCATAATCGAAAAGCTTGATCAGGCAAAAAAATCTATTTATTTAGCAATATACGCATTTACTAACGAAGAACTCTGCCAGGCCCTCATCAATGCAAAAAATAGAGGGGTCGAT
The DNA here is from genome assembly GCA_036448795.1 of Candidatus Margulisiibacteriota bacterium. Taxonomy (GTDB): domain Bacteria; phylum Margulisbacteria; class WOR-1; order O2-12-FULL-45-9; family O2-12-FULL-45-9; genus JAZFXQ01. The sequence goes on from JAZFXQ010000136.1 coordinate 6,059, forward strand.
GTGCGCGTGATTCGTGACAGTAAGCAGACAAAAAACTCGCAATATGAAGCATTAAAAAAAGCCGGAATTGAAGTCATCAAATCCGATCTAACTCTGCATCATAAATTTTGTGTAATTGATGAAAGCGGCCTTTTTATGGGATCGTTCAACTGGACCAGGGCTAACGTCCTTAACTATGAAGACTACGCCTACTTTAGTGGAAAAGGGGAAATTGCAGATTTAGTTCAGAGTTACAAAGAACGATTTTTAAAACTTTACCGAATGTTCTCCCTGGGTCTAGGAACCATTGTGTCCGAGACCCTAGAAAAAAATCCTTTTTTGCAGGGATTAGAATTCGGCCACACCATTGTCCCGCTGGCACAAGTTAAAGAAGATGAGATCTTGCTCAGCCGCATTACCAAATACGATTACCAGAAGCTTATCGATTTATTAAAGAAAAGAAAAGGACAATATGAATTTCGGTTAGATAAGGAGCAGCTCCTTGAGCCTCTCTTTGAAGCCATAACTCCTGAATCCAATTACTTAATAGAAGCCTTTTTCAATAGGATTTATAACGGCATTCCCCTGCGCTTCTTCTATGAGGCTGCCAGTCCTTCGAAGAAATATCATAAATCTCATGTAAGGCTCCTTGAGCACAATAAAGAAGTAGTTGCCTGGGGGAGAGCTCTCAGCAAAGCTCAGCAACTTCCCGATCAAACACAAAATGAAATTGATGCGGCCGCAGCCTGTCACAATATTTATTGTTTAAAGGGTAACAATCGCGCCAAGCTTACTGCAGATCGACTTGGATACAAACTAAAAGATTTTATTGAATCCCAGGATGAAGATGCTCAAGAAAGCCTTGAAAGAGCGTTAGAAAGCATTCGTAATTGCCTGCATGTTTGGGGTGGAACTCCATTAGATCAAAATAATTCTATAAACGATTGGGATGTTGCCACTGCCAAACATTTAGCCACTCAGCCGAACATCTTTATTCTTGAATCAGAGAGCCTCTCTCCAAAAAAAGAACAAGAGATTATAGGTCAACTTGTGGAAAGACCCTTCCCAGATCCTCGCAAAATTTATCTTCCTCTCCTGGAAAGCGACAAAACTCTCCTCTCCCGTCTAAGGCAAGTAACTGGACGAGATAGTTTCTTTGACTTGGCTCCGGAGGACGAAAGAATCCTTGATACAACCTATTCCCTCTTGTGTCCTTTTCTCCTTTCTGTAAAAGATGCTGCAAAGAGCGATAAGGAACAGGAAAGGGCCATACTGAAGAAAAAGAAAACCATAAAAACCGTGCTTATGGCAAGCTTACTTGTAAGATATGGGGTTCAGGGAATTAATCGTCTAGCCGATAAAGCACAAAGCATAAAGATGAAATTAACCCCCAGGACAAATCGGTTGCTCTGGCCCATTTGTATTGCCAATTGGATCGCAGAGCAGAAAAATATGCGGGTCTTCAGCCATGGAGATGTTCGTCGAGCCCTTGAGAAAATAGAAACAAAAGAGAGAGAATGGGTAAAAAAAGAACACGACCCATCTGAATTGCGCAGGTTTTCCCTTGATCTCCAAGAAGTTGTCTTCGATGAGTTAAGTCACGAATTTGTCCCGGAAGTGGAGGAGCAGCTTCGCAGTTTGATCTCTTCCCGTTATAAACGTTATAAAATAAAATTTGAACAGCCGATAGCCAGCGAAGTTGTCAAATGGATGATTCGAAAAGCTGGCACGCTTCAAGCAGAAAGAATCTACGAATTCTTTCTCGACCCCCTAAAGACCAAAAAAGCTCGAAGGCAGTTTATAGAAGCTCTTCGGTCCGCAAATGAAGATGGATTTGATGTTAAAGTAATGCAGGAGTTAGAGTTAGAACTCATAATGATAGGCCTCGGAGAAAAACCCAGGAAAACTGCAAATGAGATAAGTACTGCACTTCATAATGCGGGATTAACAGGAACAATCATCGACAACATTCTTGAAGATCTTCGTAAATTTAAAGCGGAAAGTATAACCATCCGGGAGATATATGACCTCCTTATGAAGCAACAGATCCCGCTAAAAACCATAAAGGTAATCATACGCTCTTTTTCAACACAGGATATATCTGAGATCCTGGCCGACTTAGCACGAGGCCACGGGAAAGAACTTCGAAAAACAGCAAAAGAGATAAGTACTGTACTTCATAATACAGGAATAAGAGAAGCCATCATCGAGAACATTCTCGAAGATGTTTATAAACTTGGGGAGAAACGCATAACCATACAAAAGATAAATGACCTCCTTGTAAAGCACAAGATCCCGTTAAAAACCATAAAGATAATCTATCGCTCTCTTCTGGAGATTGATCCCCGGCGGGCCGAGAACCCCATTCCAAAACTCGATAGGATATTAATGGAATCTGAAATTGATGAAGAACAGAGGAAAGGAATGGCTGCCGCATTTAAAGAAATCATTCGTCGGGAAGCCGAAAGACGCATCAACAATTTGTCTGAACAGAGTGGCTCTTCACCCAAGCTGCCCCCGGGCAGGATCCTTCCTGAATTTAATGCCCTGGGCAAGGCACTTTTTGATATGGGGAAAACCAACATAAATGAAACTCTGGCCTGGTTCCGTTCTACCCGTGATCTATCCTTCCGCGATTATCCAAAAGAAGCAATGATCCCGGCAATTAAAATTGTAAATCAAACGATCAAAAGAGGAGAAAGGATTTTAGTATACGGAGACGCGCGCCTGAATGGAGCCCTAAGCGTGGCCCTGCTTGTGGAGACGCTTCGCGACCTGGGCATGCCAAAGGAGCTCATCGGATATCACATCCCGGATATGAGTTTTGGCCTGACTACCCAGGAAATCCAGCAGAAATACGAAGAAGGTTATCAAACCATCATTTCCACCGATGCCGATATCAAAAGCGGAGAAGCCATAGCCGAAGCAAAGAAACTGGGCATGAAGGTCATTATTATTGACGAACAACCTTATAAGTTCGCTCGAGCCCTACTGGACGATGCACGTATCCCCAAGGGAGGACTTTTCCTCGATCTAGCAACCCTGGGCGCTTTAACTAAGGTGGGACCACTAACCCAGAAGGATCGGAATATTGTACATTGGGGACTTCGGGTATTAAATTCCTTGAACAGAAATATCGGCTTGGATACTCTAATAGAAATCCGGGGAATAAAGGAAAAACCCATGGATGGCCTTGGAGTGAGATCTCAATTAATCCCTACCTTAGAAATAGGGGGAGAAGAGGTAGTGAAACTCCTCCTGGCAGAAGATAAAACCGAAGCCTTAGTACAGGTTGAAAAATTAATGAGTTTAGAAAAAGAAGAGAGAGCCAAAGATAAGGAGATGCAGCCGGGCCGAAAAA
>JAZFXQ010000137.1:0-2062 GCA_036448795.1 Candidatus Margulisiibacteriota bacterium
TAAGTAAGCAGAAACAGCGCGCTTGGCTAATCTTTGGGGAATGAAAGCGGCATGGTGTACATATCTTGAAAAAAGAGTATGGAAGGTGTAAACAAAGGGAACCCGCATCCTTCTTGCCAAGAGCAGGGCGGCCAAGCCGACCCCAAAAGGGTTGTGAGCGTGGATAAGTTCGATCCTTTCTTTTTTCAAGATCGAAAAAATCGAGGGGGAATAGGGGAACACAAGGCGATATCCTGGATAAGTTGCCGGTAAAGAGGGGAGACGCAGGATTTTTGGATCTGACTCAGTATGTCCTGGATATTTTGGGCCGACCACGAATGCGGTATGCCCAAGCTTTTGCAGCTCATCTTTCAAAGTCTTTATGGAAAGGGTGATCCCGCTCAAATAAGGCAGGTAGGAATTCGAAAAAAAAGCAAATTTCATTTAGATTTCTTTGCTTAGCGCCGAAGAACAGCCTGGATCTCCATCTCTTTGCGATGGTCCTGTGCCGGAAATCCAGAGACAATTGAATTTGGGGAAATGTCTTTGGTGATCCCTGCTTTTCCCATAACAATTGTATTCTCTCCCACCGTAACATGGCCGTTAAAACCAGCTTGACCAGCAACTGAGACATGGTCTTTTAGAGTTACCGAACCGGCAAAGCCAACCAGACCCACAATGGCGCAATTTTTGCCGATTTTACAATTGTGTGCAACATGAGAGAGATTATCGATTTTTGTGCCGGCGCCAATAATGGTTTGCCCGAGCGTTGCGCGGGAGATGCAGACATTGGCGTATATCTCAACATCATCTTCAATGACCACCTGGCCGATTTGGGGGATTTTTATGTATTTGTCCCCTTCGGGAGCAAAACCGTAGCCATCAACTCCAATGCGGGAGCCGGAATGCAGGATAACCCTGGCTCCAATGACTGCCCCATCATAAACTGAAACATTGGAATGAATAACGCAGTCTTTCCCAATCTGGCTTTCTTTCCCGATATAGACGTGGGGGTAGATTATGCTTCGATCTCCTACCGAGACATTTTCGACCAGGACAACAAAAGACCCAATCGAAACACTTTTGCCGATTTTGCACGATTTTGGAATAATCGCACTTTCATGTATTCCTTTTGGAGCAGACCTCGGGGGCGCAAAAAGCGGAAGGATCTTTGCCATGGCAAGTCGAGGATTATCAACCAAAAGGCAGGTTTTTTCCTTAATCTTGGTTTTGGGAGAAACAACCAGGGCAGAGGCTTTGGATTTTAAAGCAGAAGCCAGGAAGCTCTTATCTAAAACAAAGGCCAGATCTTTGCTCTGAGCCTCTTTGAGCGGGGCCACTCCTTCAATGTTCAGCTCCCCGTTTCCAACAACTTTTCCAGAAACAAGATCGGCAAGCTTTTTAAGCTTCATTTATTCAGTTCGTTGATCACCATTTCGGTCAAGTCCATTCCCCCGGTGATCACGACCTGTTTATCTAAAACAATATCAATGCCGACCTTTTTGGCAACTTTTTTAACGGCATCCAGAATTTCAAGCTGAAGCTTTGCGGTTAATTGCTCATTCAGCCTGAGCAGGGTTTCTCTTTTGGGGGCAAGCTTCTCTTCAAACTCTTTCCTCATTTTCTCAAGCTCTTCTCTCTTTTTTCCTTCTTTTTCGGCCTCTTGCAGTTTTTTCTGGCTTTCTTCAAAATCTTTTTTGAAAGCTTCCTCTTGTTTGCCGAGCTCATCCTGCGCTTTGTTTGTTTCCTTGTATTCGCGAAAAACCTTCTGCACATCCATGAGGCCGATGTTGGTAAAATTTGCTGCGGAAGCCGCGCTTCCAAAAAAAGCAAGGGCGAGCACTAGAGTAACTAATTTTTTCATCTTTGCACCTCCTGGGCTTTATTTAGTAACTTGCTATTTTATCACAGCCCTGGCTTTGCGTCTATATGTTTCTAGGTGGATAAGGAGGACCGAAAGGTCGGCCGGCGATACCCCGGCAATCCTGGAGGCCTGTCCAATTGAAACCGGCTTGAGCTTTTCCAGTTTATGTCTTGCTTCGCGGGAAAGCCCGTGAAGATTTTTAAAATCCATGTTCCTGGG
>JAZFXQ010000138.1:0-7090 GCA_036448795.1 Candidatus Margulisiibacteriota bacterium
CTTGATAGTCGCAGCTTTCCTCATCGCGACCTAAAGGGTCAACTGGCAGTTCCAAACGAATCTGGAAATATCGAAACTACCGATCTCGCCCTCACTGAAGATGATCTGGCTGAAGCTCTCGACCGGCGGCAAGAGGCCCAAGAGGAATTATCCATTCCATCCAAGGGCCAGGAAGCCGTGCCAGAACAATCATTTTATTTCCTGACCTCATTAACCAGAAAAACCCCGCTAGAATTAAACGCCTTCCTGAAGCATCCCTGGTATATACAAAGAACCAGGGAAAAGGAACTTCCGCTCTTAGAATCCGTGGCAAAGGTCGCTGAGGTTGTGGGATCTCTGGTCTACCGTACTCGCATAGAGGAGGACAAGGTAAAACTCCAGGTTATATCCAATTCCAGAAGAGGGACGGCTAAAGATTATCCATCAAGAGCCGAAAAAGAAGAGATTGAAGCTCTGGATATAAAACGCAGAACCGTCCTGGAGAACACGGTCTGGATAGGGTCCCAGAGCCAAGGGGATTTTTCATGTGTCCTGGTGAGCAATCACCGGCGGGGATCAAAACAAGGAGAATTGGTTAATCTTCTAGTAAGATATAATGAGAAATTTCCAAAGGAACAAAAACCGCTCCTGCTCAGCGATAAATTTAAAATGGCCACAGAGTATATTATCACGGAGAGCACAGAAGATGTGGACATCCAAAAAATGGAAGAAGAATTCATCAGGCTTTCCTGGCAGTATCTATTTGAGAATGATGCTACTATTATCAAAGATGAGATAATGAGACGTTTGAAATTGAAACCAAAAACAAAAAAGTCGTAATCGCACTAAATCTGCTTAATTGACCCACCCTAATTCTTTCAAAAGATTGAAATTTTCCCCGAAAATTGACGATATATATATAAGAGAGAGTATCAGATTATGGGATGGAGGCTGCAACCAGCAAACTGGTTGCCTGCTGCTGATTCCTATTCCCTTTGAGGAAAAAATGAGCGGCCAAATTAGAAATATCTTTAATCGGATCTTAAGAAGAGAATCAAGAATTCCCCAACGGATTCCTGCGTCAAGATTATCCCCCTTACTTTCAAAACTAGGATTAACAACCCCCAAAGTGGTCAAGAGGGCCTCCATCCCTGCCATGGCGGGGGTTGTTAAACCTAGAATTAATCCGATCGATCCGAAGGAACTCATCTCCATCAAAAATACCGAACCCGGGATCAAACTTCCGCCAAAAACACTCAAGACCCCCAAAAAGAGTTTCTTCTCAGGTAAAGCTAAATGGATCGCCACTATCGCTGCAGGAGCTGCCGCATTCCTGGCCCCCGCACTCGCCCAGGCTGGAGAAGGACTGATCGCTTCAACGCTATCCTTTTTCTCAAGTTTGGGTGCTATTCAGGGAATAGTATTGTTCATCGGCGCTTCTCTGACTATCAAGCTTCTATGGACAAAGTATCAAGAGTTAAAACCGGAAAACTATCAATCCACAGACATGAAGCTTACTGCCGGCAGCCCCACTCCGCGAAAACTCTTAAAAACCATGGTTCTCCCGGTCTTCAAAGAAACCCTGAAAATCGGAACTCTATTTGCTGCTGCTTCTATTGCCAGCGATTGGCTATTTGGAATGCCAGGGATCGGTACCTGGGGAGCCCTGGCAGTTCTAGCCTTTAAGCCCCTGGTTAGATTCATTTCCTTTGCTGCAAGAGACATTAAGCAATATTTTGAATACAGAAGGAAAAATGTCCAGCGTCACCTGCAAAGACCCAGGCTCATCCCCATGCTCAAAACAGATCTATTTGCACCGGGAGCCCGGCTGGCAACGGTTGTATTCATGGCCCACATGAGCCTAACCTTTGCTACCCAATTTTGGGGCGCGGCCTTTAACTTTTTAAGCAGCATCCCGACTGCCTTCAGCTCAACTGCCGGTATGCTGCCTCTTGGAGAATGGAGTTTAGGCTTTGCACTTGGTGCCGCGGTCCTTCGCTTTTTTATCGGCTGGCGAAAAAGCAAGGCTGGAAATCCAATTGGAAACCTCCCCACCCGGCTCGGATCAACCATCAAAGCCGCCATAGGCGGGGCAATTCTTGGCGCCGGCGTGTATCTGGCAAGCCCCGGTCTGGCAGTTACAAATCTTGTGGTTTTTGCCTGCACTCTGGCTTTTGCCCATAACTACATCCACTCTACCAGATCACAAGAAGCAGGGCTCATGCAGGCCAATAAAAAGCACATGATCCCCGACCTGCAATCGCTCGGGGAAGCAGTGCGCAACCGCAAAGGCGGGACACGGACCGTAATCAGACCAAGCATCGGAATGAAAGACACGCTAATCTCTGCTGATCTTATGGTAATGCTTTCCGAAGGTGCCAACTGTGTAATTAACGCCGCTTGCGGCGACTTTAAGACACCCGGTTATGTGCTCTCAGAGGAAATTGTAGAAAAACTGGTCAAAAAAGACGCTCAAGCAATACGAAATATTTACCAGGAAGGTTATGCTGCCCTCGAGAATGCACAAACCACTCGGGAGGTCTTAGAGGCTATAGCACGAACTTTCGAAAACCTGGCCCGCTTAATGGAAGATCCTACCTATCCACCTACTCAAGGTCATCCACTGGCCTGGGGAGATCTAAAGAGCAGATCCGGATTGAAATATTTAAAGGATGACACCTTCTGCACTGGTTTACCGAGGATAGTTGTAAAATCAAGCTTTTTAGGTTTTGGTAACAGACAAAATCAGATCTGGGAAGCTTTAGTAGAGGCAGAATATATAGAAGAAAACGGTGTGTTAACGTCAAAATTTGATGGAAATAGACAAAATTTCATATTAGATAGATCAAAAATTAGGGCAGCAGAAGAGGACCTGGCATTTGAGATCCTGAAAAAATACCCTCGTCAAAAGGAAACACGATCTGATCAAGACCTCAGGGTCCACGGAGGTTCCGTTCGCTTTGCCGCCCGCATGTTCGAGAGACAGGCCGAAAGTATTCGATCTGAACAAAACTTGAAGAAGATAGAGGCTTGGGGTCTTGATCTTGAATCACTAAAAACCGATTGGAGAGAAAAGCTCGAAGCCGGCTTCCGCAGGGCTTTCCCTGTGGTTGATACCCACCCGGGCCGATTTTATACCAATTTCTTCGCGGACTCCTACAATGCAAAACAGTACCTGGTGGACTTCTGCATGAAAGTAATGGCTGATTTCGTGGGCTATGCAGAAACAGTGGTCATGACCCCGGACGGCAGAATACACCTCTGGGCAATCCCCCTCAAAGTGGTCAAAGATTTTAAAGAGAATCATGAAGAGGAACTGGCAATTAAAAGTCGAGATAAAGATGGAGAAGATCTTCGCTTTGATTGGTATGAGAGGGAGGAACATGATATTGGCGATTCTCTCTGTGAAATTGCCTACATTGACAATTCTGCCCATTTTCGCAAATACAAGCAGCCGCTTGGAGCAGGAACTATAACCGAACTTGAATTTCTCAGCTTGTATCCTACTGCTGAAGTGCCGACCGTCCCCGCCTTGAAGAAAAATGAGCCAATGGATGATCCATATCTTAACAAAATGGAGAAACAAGAATTTTACGATGTAGTCTATAAAAACGGAGCCAGGTTAAGGGTCTATGCTGATGGAAGCCATGAGGTTGTGGTTGGTCAACTTGACGCTAATGCTCCAGTTCCATTAATGCTTCCGGGAACCAAGCGTCACAATTTTATAGCAAAAATGATCCAGATCGATCATGAACGTGATGTATTTGGTGATATACCGCTGGATAAAGATCTGAGAGAGGTCTTAAAAGAAGGCAAGGTTCCCCACCCCTTTGGCGGATACTTTACTGACAATGAATATCTCATGCCCCGCTTCCACCATATGTATCCAACCGAATATTTCAGCATCAGCGACGGCGACCAGATGGATACGATCGTCACCAACCTCAGGCTCTTCCACACCCAAAAGGATCCGCACCTCCGTGTAATGATGATCCGTCCCAGACAAGAGGAGCTGCCTTTTTCGCTAGACATGCTTGAGGATCCGGGAGATTCCTTCCTGGAGGTGGGCGTTGCCGTGGCCTGGATGATGCTCAAAATCACGAGAAAAAACGGGCAGGAACTATTTATTCCCTTAAATATGAACAAGGAAAACGAACGGACCCTTGGCGGAGAGCTCTGGAGATACATAGATGAAACTAAACCTGTAGGAATAGACAAAAACAGGAAAGTCCTACAAATACCTTATCGGGAACAGGCCAAAAAGGACCCGAATTTCCGCGAGGCTATGAAGCTCGGCCTTATGTTTGGCGGAGAATATAATAACCGTCAATCGATCGAGGAAGTTCCCATCCCGCTTGAAATGCGCGACTTTGTGGAGGAGATCGAGGAAATTCGCATCAATCCTGAACGCTATGGTGAAGTGGGCGGCCCAGGGCCGGTAGCAGATTATTTCTTTGTCAGAAGAAACAGCGAAGCAAAAGTTACAGACTCAACTAGGAAGTTAGAGCTTAGCGATAGAGTGACGGATATGCTCATCTTTGGAAAAACATCACTCTTGAGCCAGGAGGAAGTTGAACACTGCGAAATGGTGATGAGAGAAGATGAAGCAGCTGCTTCGGTAATAAATAGAATAGCCCCAACCCCAAGCAAAAAACTGCGAATTTTGAATAAAATCGTAAAGGCCCTTACATTTGGAAGGAAGTCGCTGCTAAAAAAACCAGAAGAGGAAAAAATGAAAGCGGTAAGGGATGAGCTGCCTTGGGTTGATAATGACAACTGGGTTCATATGAGAATGTCTAAAGAAGAATATCGAATGCTTGAGCCGTGGATCCCCGAATGGCAGGGAAGAGAGGGACACCAGTACCGGGATGGTGAATTACTAATATACGTCAAACATTTTGAGCTTTTATGCGAACATGCATATGAAGAGTTTACTTACAGAAGGTATAGCCAGCTCGATAGGTACCCGAGCAATTTTGATCCGAACGAAACAACTCTGGACTATCCAGAGCATCAAATGCTGAGGGAAAAATAATCATGGGTATCGGACATATACATAGAATGAGCGTCCATAATGCCCCGACGGTAAAGCCGCCGGGGATACCGGAGGGGTCGATCAAGCGGGGTCGGCTTATCGTAGACACCGTGCACTGGCAGGGTCGAAGCTGGCGCTGTGACCCGCGCCAGATCGCCTATACCCTTTCAAATGGCAATCAAGCCCATATGCATGTCCGCGAAGTTGGAACTCCGGAGATGTTCTGGAAAAGTATCGGTCTAAATAAAAAAGGCCCGGGTTGGGTCCTGGGTAGATTTTGGGGTGAGCCTGGAAAACCAGCTGAACCGGTTAAATGGTTTCCTCTGGCTAGAAGGCAGGTACCCAGCAAAGCCGGTGGGATCCTTGCACGCATCAGTTCAAACCTGGGAATGGAACGGGGCATGGAAAACATCGTTGCCTGCGAGGGAGAGGGACGGGATGTGGTGGTCACCCATATCTCAGAAGGCACGGATCGAAGACTGATCAAAATCAATGAAGAGGGATGGAAAGAGAAGCATCCGGAACGCCAGAAACTTATGGAGCAACTGGATTGTATCTATAACTTTATTACGGACATAAAAAGACAAGAGCTTTCAGATGATGGACGCACCCTGACTTTATATTTAAATATCCTTGATGCAGGCGGTCAACCTGCCCGCTATGACCTTGATGTCAGCTGCTTGAAGCTTAATCCATCTAAAATATATGACGATCCAAAAGACACAAAATTTTCCATCAAGCTCATTGTTCCTGATGAAAGAACGGACCATGAATGTGAAAAAAGAACTACCGAAGCTGTCATTTCCAATCCTTCCATACAGATCACCCAATCTGCCGTGGTTACGGGATATAAAGATGAAAAAGGCACGCTCAACTTCTTTATAGAGCCAGGGGATGGATCAGAAAAGATCCATCTCCAGGGCGAGTCTATCAGAAAAGTCAAAAGAGATCCCAAGTATATATCACAATCACCAGAGATCCGCAGCGCCATAAAAAAGGCTGAGAGAGAGCTTCTGGATATTGATAATTTTGAATGGACTCCGCCCAGAAAGATAAATCGACGCTTTGCCATTCAATTCCATACTTATCGTAAAACAAAATTTAAAAACATATTGAAGACTCCTCTAAAAAAGGGAGAATCCGTAGTTATCACCAAAGTCGAATCCGCCTCAGAGGTGGCTCATTTAAATGAAATGAACGGCCAGCCAAAAGGAAGCATAGAGATCATTCCCTACAACTTTGATCCAAGCTATGGCAAGAAGAAAAACTATGAACTAATGAGAACAGATCCCCGCCCGCATGCTCTATATACCACACGCTATGTCAATCCAGTCTCCACCGCCATTGCTCCACAGCACTTGATCGATCCCTATGTCATGGGGACCGAGATCATGGCTGCCATCTGGCCCACGATCGATCAGCTCGGGTTCTTTGGAGTGAATATGCTTGCAGCAATGGCCTTCCCCTATGGAAAACAATTCATGGATCCTGCCAAGCTTCCCTGGTATGTGCAGGCTTATGCCTCTGTCTCCCATAGTATTTTCGACGCCAAATCGGATGCCGGAAAGTTATACTATCTGCTTACCGGTAATCCCGCCCTGAAGGGCATGAAAGAAGCGGTTGGCGCGGCCATGGTCACCGGACCCAATACCGATGCGGTGAATCCCGCGCGGGAAGGCCGCCTCTTCTACTCCAGGATACCCGGCATGCCACCCCACAAGATAAAAACCGCTATTCCGGGCTTCTATATCGAAGTGGTCGAAGATGCCCTGGTCTCTTATTTGGACATGACCATGTTCGGCTTACTTACTGAAACAACCACCTATCCCTTAAGCACTGGCGGAGGCCTGGAAAACTACCAGACCGCCTTAACCGTACAAAGATCCGAGCGCTGGAACGCCGGAATTAACATTTATCTAAAGGACGCGGCTCAGGAGATCTCGATAGATAAGATACGCGGAAACCGCTTTTATCACGCTATTTATAACTTTAAAAGCGGACTCTACGAAGTAAGTAAGATCGGCCTAAAGACAACTGCCAGAAGAGATATCCTTGGCAAGCTGCAGCCATCTTCCG
>JAZFXQ010000139.1:0-2766 GCA_036448795.1 Candidatus Margulisiibacteriota bacterium
GGGTAAGTGATCTGCCACGCTCCTATCAAATCGGGAATACCAGAAAATTCGATCGGAAGGTCGCCTGGTGGGCCTTCAATTTTGTCTCGAACTGGGCGAACCTGAAATATTCTTACATGATCAAGGATATAACCGCCAAACAGAAGGAGCTCGAGGATCTGGAATTCTCGCGTCAGCCCCAGATCGAGGAAAAAGCCCTGGCCCTCTATAAGAAAGACCCGAAACTTGCCCGGACGTATCTCACGAAATATACGGTCGAGAATGGGGAAGGGGTGGTTGCGGAATGGTGGAAGCTGGCGGATCGGCTGATCGAGAAATACAGCGATGGATTCGTAAATTTCCCGAAACTGGGTGAAAATGTCGGATATCCGATGTGGTGGCTGGACGGGGTAGACTATAAAAACGGTCCGACCACTTATAAAAAACCTGCTTGGGCAAAATGAGAGAGTAATTCCACCGCGTCGCGATAAGACAACTTATTTTATTCCGGCCAGTTTAATGCTGGCGATCTGGTGGGCGACTTCTTTGGGCGGTTTTTCAGAGATCCAGGCATCGATCGGAAAGGAAATCTCATCTACTATTCTTAGGTCTTTAAACCCGGCTTTCTGAGCGGTCTTGATATAATCTTTCTTGAGGATCGCTCCGGCAATGCAGCCCACGTAAGCTTCACTCGAATTTTTTATATGCTCAGGGAGTTCCTTTAGAAGGACAATATCAGAGACCATCAACCTGCCTCCGGGTTTAAGCACACGAAAAGCTTCTTTGAAAACTTGTTCTTTGTCCGGAGAAAGGTTGATCACGCAGTTGGAAATAACAATATCAACCGAATTATCTTCTGCCGGCAGATGCTCGATCTCTCCCAGTCTGAATTCAACATTAGAATATTTTCCTTTGTGCACGTTTTCCCTGGCTTTCTTGATCATCTCCGGAGTCATGTCCACCCCGATCACTTTTCCGGATTTCCCGACTTTTTGAGCAGCAAGGAAAGTGTCGAATCCCGCGCCTGAGCCAAGATCCAGAACAGTTTCTCCTTCTTTTATGGAGGCCAGGGCGATTGGATTTCCGCAGCCCAGCCCCAGGTTGGCGCCAACTGGTACGGATTTCATTTCTTCATCAGAATAGCCGATGGTCTTGCTGATATTCTGGGCTTCGTCTCCGCAGCAGGGAGCGTTAGTCGGGCTGCAGCAGGAGCTTCCCTGTTCGGCTATTTCAGCATAGCTTTCTCTGACCTTTTTCTTGATCTTTTTGCCTTTCATGATCTATTCTCCTTTATTTTGGGCAAGCTCGAGGGATCCTAACCAAACATTGAAGATACCCATTCGCCGACGTAATGGGTTATAGTTATAACCACCAGCGCAATGAACAAGTGCTCTGCGATCACCCGCCAGGGATTTACTTTTTGTTCCCGGGCAAGGCTAAAACTAAAAATCCCCAGCATGGACAAGCCCCAGAGCACGCTTACCACGATCGCGGTCGAGAGTTTAAGTAGCAGGACCGGAACGATAAAGGTTAAGGCGAAAATGAATTTGGTGAGAAAGGTGGAAATGGTCGATTCCCAGATCTCCCGGGGAGTGTGTTTATTTTCAGATTCCTCTGAAACGTGGATGCCCAGCGCATCTGAGAAGGCATCTGCGATGGCAATGGTCAGGATGCCGCCGACCACCGCTAATTTTGAGTGAGTGCCGGAGTGGAGCCCGACCATCAATCCCAGGGTGGTGATTATTCCGGAGGTCAGTCCGAAACTGAATCCTGTTTTAAGCGAATGTTTTAACATGATACTCCTATGGCGGAGGAGGGAGGATTCGAACCCCCGATACGCTTGCGCGTATAGACGCTTTCGAGGCGTCCGCCTTCAACCACTCGGCCACTCCTCCAGGAAACGGAAGGGGAGAGATTCGAACTCTCGATACGTGTTAGCGTATACACGCTTTCCAAGCGTGCGCCTTAAACCACTCGGCCACCCTTCCTTAAGCGCGCCTAGTGCGATTCGAACGCACGACCTCTTCCTTCGCAGGGAAGCACTCTATCCAGCTGAGCTATAGGCGCATAGATGTGATATAATATCACACCATGATCAAATTTGGAACGGACGGCTGGAGAGCGATCATCTCGGATGAGTTTACCTTCGACAACGTAAATAAAGTCGCAAAGTCCATCGCGCTTTACCTGGTCAATCACAAGCTCAACAAAAAACCGGTCATTATCGGATATGATCCCCGTTTTCTGGCGGATAAATTTGCAGAAGAGGTGGCCAGGGTCATGGAAGAGGCGGGCATAAATGTTTACCTCACCGAACGCGATACCCCCACGCCGGTGGTGGCCTGGGAGGTCAGGGATAAAAAAGCGGCCGGAGCGGTCATGCTCACCGCTTCCCATAATCCAGCGGATTACTGCGGGATCAAATTTATTCCACATTATGCCGGACCAGCGGATGAAGCAATTACAAAGGAAATAGAAAGCAATCTCACGGAACCGAGAATTTTATTCTCAGGTTCCGTTAAAAAAGGGAAGATAGAGCGTTTTGAACCCCGGGAGCGCTATATAAAGTATATTGAGTCATTTGTTGATCCGTCTTTAATAAAGAAGGCAAGGCTTAAGGTGGTTTACGATCCAATCTACGGGTCAGGCAGGGGATATCTGGATAAGATCCTGCAGAAGTTCGGCTGTCAGGTCGAGGCCATCCATTGCGAAAGAAACGCTTTGTTTGGAGGGAAGGGGCCGGAGCCGAGCGATGAGAATCTTTTTGAGTTAAAAAAGAAGGTCTCA
>JAZFXQ010000140.1:0-2073 GCA_036448795.1 Candidatus Margulisiibacteriota bacterium
TGGGCGAAATCATTGGAGTATTGCCCGGCCGCAAAACTGTAATCGCGCAGGGCATGGTGGACATGAAAGAAGATCGAGGACTCATCGATCTCTTTCAAGATATTTACGAATTCTTTAAGGTGGTGGGCTTTTTTGCCGGTTATTTCAACCAGGATCGAAGAGGTATAAAAACGAAAGGGTTCTTTTGCCGCTTTATTAATCATGTTGAGTTCACTCCCGCATAATTTTAGCACACCTGCTTTAAAATTCTAGTGCCAGGAATTTCAGGAACTTATAAACTCCATCCACATCTTTCAGGTAGTATTTAGCACAGGTCCTTTTTGCTCTTCCCACCCGGATGGTCAGCCCCCGTTTTTTTAATAGCCGAAAAGCATCTTCGTCCGTGGTATCATCGCCAATATAGATCGGAAGATCTTTTTTCTTGGCTTTGAGCTTTTTTAGAAACCAGAGGACCGCCCGGCCTTTATTCCAGTTGATGTTCGGGCGAATTTCAAAGACCTTCTTGCCATGAGTCAGCCTGATCTTTTTGGTTTTAAGATAGGGTCTGACGATGCCTGGAAAAACTCTTTTTATTATTCTAAAATCTTTGGCCTGGACCAGGCGGTAATGAAGACTTAAAGTCAAGATTTTGTCTTCGATGATTACTCCCTTTATCTTTTGAAAGCTCTTTTTTAATTTTGTTTTTATCTCTCTTAGAATAGGTTTTGCCTGGAGTGCCTTGGGGTGAGTGATCCTGATCCCAGGGCCTTCGATCTCAAAGCCATGATTTCCCACATAATAGAGTCCGCCTATACCCACTCTCTGTTTGAGGTCCGAAAGCATTCTTCCGCTTATGATTGCGGTCACAATATAAGAAGCTTTTCTCAATTTTTTCAGAAATGCTCTCCGGGAGCGGGAGAGGGTCGCCAGGCCGGGCTTTTTTACAATAGGGGTCAGGGTTCCGTCGTAGTCCAAGAACAGAAAATATTTCATCAGGACAGTCTAAGCAAAGCCTGGATAACTTTTGCGGACCAGCGATAAATATTGTTTTCAAGCACGATGGCCTTCATCCTTTGCATGCGTTCTTTTCTTTCCTTTTCCGAAAGGGTTAAAGCATCTTTCAGCGCCTCCGCGCAATCTTCAGGTTTAAAGGGATTAAAAGTAATGGCATCCGTGAGCTCCCGGGCAGATCCGGTAAATTGAGAAAGGACCAGCATCCCTTTGTTCTCGGGAGCAGCCGCCACATATTCTTTGGCCACCAGGTTCATGCCGTCATGCAGGGAAGAGACCAGGCAGATGTTGGCCATGCGATAGATTGCCAGGAGCTCGCGCGGTGTGTAATATTTTCGGATGAAGATGATCGGGGACCAGCTGTCAGAAGAATATTTCCAGTTGATCCTTTCGACCAGGCTGTTGATTTCGTCGTTAAGATTTTTATAAGTATCAAGGTGGATGCGGCTTAAGGAGCCGATCTGGATATAAACGAATTTCCCCTGGAATTCCGGATACTTTTCCAGGAAACGGTCGATGGCCGTAAACTTTTCCAGGATCCCTTTGGTGTAATCAATGCGGTCGGTTCCGATCCCGATCAGCTCGCTGGTTATGCCGAGCTCTTCTTTTATTCTTTCCATATCCTTTTTGATTTCTTTGGTAGAGGCTTCTCTGGATATTTTTTCTGAATCAATGCTGATGGGATAGGGCCGGATCAGGGTTTCAATTCCGCCGTAGACCACTTTTGAGCCGACCTTGTCCACTTTGGCTTCCAGATTGTGATTTATGGTTTCCAGGAAATTATCCACGTGATAATGGAGGTGGAATCCAAGAAGGTCGGCTCCCAGGAGTCCTTCCAGGATTTCTTTTTTCCAGGGACAGATCCGGAAAACTTCGGGATTGGGCCAGGGGATATGCCAGAAAAGCGCAATTTTCACTTTAGGATTAGCTTCTTTTATGATCTTGGGGACCAGGGTCAGGTGATAGTCCTGCAAGAAGATAAAGGCTTCCTTTTGATTGATTTCTTCCAGGATCGTTTTAGCAAAGCGCTCGTTGATCAATTTATAATAATTCCAGTCTGATTCGCCGAATTTTGGTTTGGTA
>JAZFXQ010000141.1:0-3728 GCA_036448795.1 Candidatus Margulisiibacteriota bacterium
CCCCAAAAGACCCCCTGACCCGACCGCTAAAAGAGACTGGATAATGTGAAAACCAACTCCCTGGGGATCCTTCCATGGATTAAGGTAAGCAATCAATCTCTGCATGCGATAGGTGCTGCTCATGGAAACACCGATAATCCCTCCCATTCCCATCAAACCGATCAGCCCCAGATGAAAAAGATTTGCTCCGGCAGCAAAAAGCATGACAAAAGAGGTGCTCGCAATAGCAACGGCGGTTCCCAGGTCAGGCTGTACAATAATTATGGCTGAAACCAGCCCCACCAGGATAAGCGGCAGCAGCAAGCCCCTGAAAAAAAATCTTATCCCTTCCCCCTGCTTTGAGAGCATATTTGCCAGAAAAAGGACCATGGTAAATTTTATGACCTCCGAGGGTTGAAAGGAAAAGATCGCCAGATCGATCCAGCGCAGAGCACCGCTCACTTTCTTCCCCATTCCTGGAATATAGACCAAAAGTAGAATAAGTAAAGAAAGTGCGAAAATCGGAGCGGACCATTTCTTTAGGGTTTCCAAATCCAGCCGCAGACCAAAATAAAGAGCAGCAAATCCAAGCAGGAGATAAAGGATGTGCCTCTTCAGATAATAATAGCTATCCCCCAGCTTGAGCGCCATGGTGGGGCTGGCGGAAAACACCATGATCAATCCAATGGCGGATAAAGCCAGGACAGTAAAGAAAAATATGTAGTCTATTCTAGTTTTAGGCATAATCTAAATCTTTCGGACGGCTTCCTTAAAGACCCTTCCCCTTTCCTCAAAATTAGAGAACCTATCAAAACTGGCACAGGCCGGTGATAACAGAACCACGTCTCCGGCCTTTCCCAGATGAGAAGAGGTCTGTACCGCTTCCTCCAAGGAATGGGCTAGATGGATCTTTGCATAGCCGGCTTTTTCAAGTGCTTCTTTAAATCGCTTGGTCGCCGCTCCTATCAGGACTACATCCCTGACCCCTTCTTTCACTTTGTGACATAAAGTGTCTAGTGTTACACCCTTATCCAGTCCCCCGAGGATCAGAATAATCCCCCGTCCTTGGAAGGTTTCAAGCGCGACCAGGGTAGAATCCGGATTGGTAGCTTTCGAATCGTTGTAGAATTCTATGCCGTTGATCTTGGAGACAAATTCGATGCGGTGTTCTATCCCAGGAAAGGTGCGCAGCACCTCTGCAACTGTTTTCTTTTCCACCCCGCAGAGATAAGCGGCCTGAACCGCGGCCAATGCATTTTCCAGATTATGTCTTCCAGGGATCTTTATTTCAGATGGCGCTAAGGTGATGATTTCTGAATTTGATCTTGTAAACCCTACCAGCTTTGCGCGAGCCCCTTTCACCATCTTTGCAACCTGAGGATCGTCCATATTAAATATGACGTAATCGTGACTGCTCTGATTCATAAAAATGCGCGCTTTCTGATGGATGTATTCATCCATAGTTTTATGCCGTTCTAAATGATCGGGCTGGATATTCAGGATCACGCTGATCCAAGGCTTGAATTCGTCAATGCTCTCCAGCTGATAACTGCTGATCTCAGCCACTATATAATCAAGCTGCGCATCATCAACTTCGACCAGGGGTGACCCGATGTTCCCAGCTACCGCAACCCTCTTGCCTCCGGCTTTTAACAGTTCTCCAATTAAAGTTGTGGTGGTGGTTTTACCGTTAGTTCCGGTTACTGCAATGATCGGTTTTGAAAGGAGGCGATAGGCTAATTCGATCTCAGAAATTATTGGTATCCTTCTCTGCTTCGCTTCTTTAAGGATGGAAATATCAAGGTGGACACCGGGACTGACCACGATCATCTCGGCAGATTCTATAACTTTAGAACTGTGTCCACCGAGTTCCATATCGACCTGAAGATTCTGTAGTTCCTCGAGAACAGTTGAGTCTAGATCTGAGGCTGGTTTGATCTCTGTAACTGTAACCCTCGCTCCCAGCGAAACCAGTTTCCTGGCAGAAGCGATTCCGCTTTTGGCGATTCCAAAAACAGCGACTTTCTTATTTTTTAAATCATCCATAATATTTACCACCAAGACACTAAGGCACTAAGTAACACTAAGAATCAAATTAACACCCCAATCAAACCTAAAACACCTGCTGCTATCCAAAATCCAACCACTACCGCTGTTTCTTTATATCCCAACAGCTCAAAATGGTGATGCAGAGGGGTCATCTTAAAAATCCTTTTCTTCCATAATTTGTACGATATGACCTGCAAGATCACCGAAAGAGCCTCTAAAACAAAAATGCCGCCTATGATGATCAGGCTTAGCTCCTTATGAATGATAATCGCAACACCTGCCAGGGCGGATCCAATTGCCAGAGAGCCTACATCTCCCATGAAAACCCTGGCTTTTGGGAAATTAAAAAACAAGAAAACAAGAATCGCACCGGCCGCGACAAAAGAAAAAGTTGCCGCATCCGGGATATTGAGCCTGGAGGAAAGAAAGGCAAAAGCCAGAAAGGCAATTCCGGCTGTTCCAGCCAGGAGACCATTTAATCCATCCGTAAGATTGGCGGCGTTGGCCGTACCCACGAGCATGAAAGTAGAAAGTAGAAAGTAGAGAGTGGAATCCGTAAACCACAAAGACTTTAGTATCTCCCCCACGGACTTCTGATGGCCCAGACTTATTAAAAAAGCGGAAAAGAGAGCAGCCAGAAGGGTCTGCAAAAATATTTTCTGCCAGAAAGTGAGGCCCAGGTTTTTCTGCCGAAAAACTTTGATCAGATCGTCAACCAGCCCAGTGAGAGCAAACCCGCCGGTTAGAAGGATCAGGGCCAGATAGCGCAGATCGAACTCAAAATCAATGGAAAAGAGGGCAACCACAATTATGGCCAGAACTATCCCGATCCCGCCCATAGTGGGAGTGCCGGCTTTGATCTTATGGGTTTGGGGGCCTTCCTCGCGGACGGATTGGGTTAAATGATAAAACCGCAATATCCAGATGATCGGATAAGTTATTAAGAAAGACAGGATTGCGGCTGAAAAAAACAGCAATAGCTGACTAATCACCTGTATATTTTATCATAATTTAGGGCTTCTCACAATTGCCCGAGATAAAAGAAAGCCCTCATCTAAATCAATGACAAGGGCTCTCTTTCTATTTACTGAATCTATAAATAAATCTTAAAACCAGTATAGGCAAGCGCAGGACCGGTAAGCAGCCAATACGAAGCTGCAGAGCCGCCATTGCTCACGGTTTGATAATTCAAGAGGTTAAGATAGCCATAGAATCCTAAAGCATCAGTTATCTTGTATTCTGCTCCGACCAGTCCAGCTAGAGTTATGGTTGTGGTTGTTGTGGAAGCTCCCGCAAATGTGGTTTTTGCGCTGCCAAATGTCAGCTGTCCAGCCCAGCTCAATTTCAGTTTTTTAACATCAGCAATCTTGTTTTCAAATCTTCCCAAAAATGTTAGATTTGTTGCGTCGCCATCGTTCTGCGAATTATATGACAGACCAACATCTATAACCTGGTTTTCGTTAAGCTGAAAACCAATGTACGGCATTCCGCCAACTTCCGCGCCAAAGATCAACGCCTGTGAGCTGGAAGCAAGAATAACTGCCAATCCTAAAACCAATAAGATCTTTTTCATCTATTTCACCTCCTTTCATCTTTTTATCTGATTATATAGAACATGAGATCAAATTTCAATATCTGATAAAAAGAAAAGCCCTTTGACGGTTTGGCAACCCTCAAAGGGCATTGAGAGGTTCAAAGTA
>JAZFXQ010000142.1:0-11209 GCA_036448795.1 Candidatus Margulisiibacteriota bacterium
CACTATGCCCACATCGATTGTCCGGGCCACGCAGATTACGTTAAAAACATGGTCATTGGCGCCGCGCAGATGGATGGAGCGATACTTGTTGTTTCTGCTGCGGACGGCCCCATGCCTCAAACCAGAGAGCATATTCTTCTGGCCAGGCAGGTAAACGTTCCAGCCATGGTCGTATATCTCAATAAAGTCGACATGGTAGATGACAAGGAACTGATAGACCTGGTCGAAGTCGAAACCCGGGATGTGCTTAAGAAATATGAGTACCCTGGAGATAAGATCCCGGTCATCAAGGGCTCTGCCTTACAGGCCATGGAGTGTGGCTGCGGAAAACCTGATTGTGAAAAATGCAAATCCATCCAAGAGCTGCTGGACGCAATTGACAGCTATATCCCTACCCCCCAAAGAGCGCTGGATAAACCCTTCTTAATGTCGGTAGAAGACGTCTTCTCCATCACCGGCCGCGGAACGGTCGGCACCGGAAGGATCGAAAGGGGCAAGGTCAAAACCGGCGAAGAAGTTGAAATTGTGGGACTGGGAGCTCACAAGAAAGCGGTTGTGACCGGAGTGGAAATGTTCCGCAAAACCCTGGACGAAGGATTGGCTGGGGACAACATTGGTCTTCTGCTAAGAGGAGTTGAAAAGGAGGAGCTAACGCGCGGAATGGTCATTGCCAAGCCCGGTAGCATTAAACCCCACAAAAAATTCGAGGCGCAGGTTTACGTCCTGACCAAAGAAGAAGGAGGAAGACACACTCCTTTCTTTCCCGGATACAAACCGCAGTTCTTTATCCGAACCACGGATGTGACCGGCGAAATTAAGCTCCCGGAAAAGGTAGAGATGGTGATGCCCGGGGACAACATCACCATGACCGTAGAACTGATCAACGATGTTGCGGTTGAGGAAGGCCTCCGATTCGCTATCCGAGAAGGAGGGCGAACAGTCGGTGCCGGAGCGGCCTCCAAGATTATTGCATAAGCTCCCAGATATCAACTGAACTTGTAAAGAAGTCCCGAACCCTCGGGACTTCTTTTATGTAAATCTCTTATGCGTACAATCCTTAAAATTTTTGCGGCTCTTGCCCTGGTCTCGATTCTTGCCGCTTTTTCTCTGCTTGCTTACGACTATCTAAGAACCCGTGAGGCGTTCCCCCCCAAAACATTCGTTGCAGGGGTCGATCTCTCCTTGCTTAGCCGGGAGAAGGCCCTTGCAAGATTAGAAAATTTCTCCGTCTCCCAGCTGTTTTCGCCTTTAATAACCCTTGAGGCTGAGGCCGTTTTCTATTCCTTCCCGCCAAAAAAACTGGGCATACATGCATTATATGAAGAAACTGTCCAGAAAGCCTTTGAAATTACTCACAAAGGCAATTACTTCGAAAATCTAAAAGAAAGAATCACCAAAGAGGCCATTGTTGCCCCTTTGGTCTTGGGGATTTATGAAGACCAATTAAAGGCGGTGCTTGAAGCCCTGGCAGATGAGATCCGCACCACTTCACAGGAGGCTTATATAATCTTTTATGAAAAATCCGGCGGATATAACATCAAACCGCATACGGTAGGGATGAAAGTAAACATTGAAAAAACTATTGCTCGGTTCGGGACGGGTCTCTATGAAGGAGAAAGAACGCTCCCGATTATAATCGACTATTCTCATCCCAAGATTAAAGAAGAAGATCTGCGCGCACATCCACCGATTTATCGCCTTTCCGCTTACACTACCTATTATGGGACCCACGACTCACCGAACCGCATCCACAATATCAAGCTGATTTCTTCCTGGATGGACGGGACCCTCATGATGCCTGGCGACCAATTTTCAATGGCCGAGATTCTGGGAGAGGTCACGGAAGAACAGGGTTTTAAGGAGGCCTTTGTTATTGTCAAGGGGGAGCTAATCCCCCTTCTTGGGGGAGGGGCCTGCCAGATCGCCACCACCCTTTATAATGCGGTTGCCATAGCCGACCTAAAGGTTCTCGAGCGTAGAAACCACTCTTTTTACTTTAATATCTATCCCCTGGGGAGAGATGCGGGGGTCTACCCGGAGCAACTCGACTTCAAGTTTGAAAACGATACCCCAAATCCTATTTTAATCAAAACCATTGCAACCGATCGCGGTCTTTCCTTTAGGCTTTATGGAACCCCTACCGGAAAAAGGGTTAAATTTTCCCCGGCCAAAATTTACGGCCGCTCCGATTCCGGCGAATTTATTCCTATGTCGCTCAGCTCCGTAATCGAAAAGGATATCCCCTTCAAAACCGAAATAGCTCGTACGGTTTATGATGAAAATGGAAGCAAAATTATGGAAGAAACCATCCTCAGCCGCTACAAAATGTACGGGGACAAAGAAAATGTCCCCATAAAGAAGCCAGAGCCCAGATGAAGCAGAAAACCATAAACAATTCATTCCAGCTTTCAGGCCTTGGCCTTCATTCTGGCGAAGAAGCCTCCCTTCTTTTTGCTCCCGCTCCACCAAATTCTGGGATTTACTTTAATAAAGAGCAAAGAAAAATTCCGGCCCGGGCAGACTATGTAAAAGAAACTGCGCGGGGGACCACTCTGGATGGCATCGCGGTGGTTGAGCATCTCCTCTCCGCGGTTTACGGTCTCGGGATAGACAACCTTCAGGTCGAGGTAAAGGGAGATGAGCTCCCTGTTTTGGACGGAAGCTCTCTCCCCTATGCGGAGGCCCTTCTATCGGCCGGGATTGTGGAACAAAACCAGTTAAAAAACTTCCTGGTTTTAGAGCAACCTATTAAAATTATAGAGGGAGAGGCTTCCCTGGAAGCTCTTCCCTTTCGTGGATTTAGGATTAATTTTATGGTAAACTTCCCTGGAGCCGGAGAACAAAGCTATTCTTTTGACCTTCAAGAAGGAGATTATAAAAAAGAGATTGCTCCCGCGCGTACTTTTGGGTATATAGAAGAATATGAGATGCTAAAGGAAAAGGGCCTCGCGCACGGAGCATCTTTTGAAAACGCGCTTGTTCTTGGGAAGGATGGTTATATAAATACGCCGCGCTTCCCAGACGAAATCGTACGACATAAAATCTTAGATTTGCTGGGAGACCTGGCTCTTTTAGGCAGACCACTTCTGGCAGAGGTCAAAGCTGTCAAATCCGGACACAAGCTAAACATCGAGCTGGCAAGGAGGCTGTTAAATTTATGATAGAGTTAGATATTAATGAGATTAAGAAGATTATCCCTCACCGCTACCCTCTTCTTTTAATTGATCGAATAATTGAGTTGGAAGAGGGGAAAAGAGCAGTGGCCATTAAAAATGTGACCGTGAACGAGCCTTTTTTTCAAGGACATTTTCCTGACCACCCGATTATGCCAGGCGTATTAATCTGTGAAGCCATAGCTCAAGTTGGAGTAGTAATGGCGCTCCGTGTTCCTGGAAACGAGGAAAAGCTGCCTTATTTTGCGGGGATTGACAATGTTCGTTTCCGCAAACCGGTTGTCCCTGGAGATCAGCTCCGCCTGGAAGTCGAAACCCTTTGGACCCGAGGAAATTTGGGAAAGATGCATGGGAAAGCCCTAGTCGGGAAAGAAATAGTTGCGGAAGGAGATTTCATATTTTCCCTGGCAGAAAAAGAAGAAGGTGGAGCAAAGATTCATCCCTCTGCTTCAGTTCATCCCTCTGTCATTCTCGGAAAAAATGTTGAGATCGGCCCATACTGCGTGATTGGCCCTGGGGTAAAGATCGGGGATGGGACCAAGGTCGGTCCGCACTGTCTTATTGCCCGGTGGGCAAGCATTGGCAAAGAGAACCAGATTCATCAAAGTGTTACCATCGGGACTCCCCCCCAAGACCACAAATATAAGGGGGAAAAGGGAGAAATAATCATCGGGGACAAGAATATCATTCGCGAGTTCGTTACCATTCATCTCCCCTCCGGCAAGGGGGGCAAAACCATCGTCGGCAACGAGAATTTCATCATGGTCCACGCCCACATCCCCCACAATTGTAAAATTGGCAATCAGGTTGTGATCGGAGGCTACGTCGGACTGGCGGGCTATGCCGAGATCAGCGATCAGGTTATCATTGGCGGGCTGGCCGGGATCCATCAGTATGTAAGGATCGGACGCCTAACCATGGTTGGGGCTCAATCGAAAATTGTTCAAGACGTTCCCCCCTTCATGCTGGTGGAAGGAAACCCGGCTCAGGTAAGAGGAGTTAACTCGATCGGCCTTCAGCGACGCGGCCTATCCAATGCGGCCATTGCTGAGATCAAAAAGGCCTTCAAGTTGATTTATGAATCTGGGCATAATATCTCGCAGGCCGCAAAAGAAATCAAAAAGAGACTGAAGCCGCTTCCGGAAACAGAGGAAATTGTTCGTTTTTTAGAAGAGGAAAGCAAGCGCGGCATCAGCAAAAAGACCGCGCTTGAAAAAGAAGCCGAAGAGCTTATTATCCCTGAAATCCCGGAGCTGGGCATATGAAAAAAACTAGTCCTGAGCGAAGTCGAAGGATTATGATCTCCGCCGGAGAAGTTTCCGGCGACACCCATGGAACTTATTTAGTTCGAGAGCTTAAAAAACTCGATCCGGATATCTATTTCTTTGGTATGGGCTCAGAAAAACTTCTGGCCGAAGGGGTGGACATAAAATTTGACATCAGCCGGCGCGGTACCATTGGAATTTTTGAGGCCCTTCCGAATGTTTTCCCGATCTACCTTGTCTACCTCAAGATGATCGAATTGATGAAAAAAGAAAAGCCGGATCTGCTTTTGCTGGTAGACTCTCAGGGGATCAACATGCCCTTGGCCAAGGCCGCCAAAAAGCTGGGGATCAAGATGGTCTATTATATAGCCCCACAGGAATGGCTCTGGGGAACGCCGCGCGGAGTAAAAAAAGTCGCGGAGACCATTGATCTGATCATTGCCATCTTTGAAAAAGAGCATGAAATTTATAAGCTTGCCGGTGGAAATACGTCTTTTTTTGGTCACCCACTGCTCGACATTGTAAAACCCACCCTGAACAAGGAAGAGGCGCGCAAACAATTTCTTGGGATAAGCTCCGGACCGGTTATCAGCCTTTGCCCAGGAAGCAGGACCCAAGAAATTAAGGGGCTTTTCCCGGTCCTGTTAAAAGCAGGGCAAATCATTAAAGAAAAAATCCCAGAGGCAAGATTCTTGATCCCTGCCGCCTCCACCGACATGATTAAACAGATTTTCGGCCTTATTGGTGATTTCCGTCCCAAGGCTATTGTGGGAAACACCTATGATGTCCTTTTCTCTTCTGATCTTGCGATTTGCACCTCAGGCACAATCAACCTAGAGGCAGCTATCCTTGGAACACCAAATATTATGGTCTACAAACTCTCTGCCCTCACCTACCTGCTGGGGAAATATGTGTTAAAAATCGGAGAAAAACTCCCCTATTTCAGCATGCCCAACCTCCTGCTGGAAGAAAAAGCGATCCCTGAACTGGTGATGAGCGAAGCTAATCCTGAAAAAATTGCAGAGGAAGCGCTTTCCATCCTTCAAGAAAAATCACGACAGGATAAGATGAAGCTTTCCTTTGAAAAGCTAAAGAGAAGTCTCGGCTCGCCTGGCGTAATCTCCCGCTGTGCCAAAGCGGTTCTGGATTTTTCCTCGCTTTAGCGCGCCCTACGGAAATATGGTATAATAATCCTCTGTTATGGCCGTCCCTTTTTTTAATATTACAAGACAAAATCAAAGGGTAAAAAAAGAGCTGGATGCCGCAATCGCCGAAGTTGTAAAATCCGGAAGATATATTCTTGGCGACAACGTTTCCTCCCTTGAAAGAGAAATTGCTGATTACTGTGGAGTTAAATACGCAGTAGGGGTTGCCTCTGGAACAGACGCCCTCCATCTGGCGCTCAAGGCCTGCGGGGTTAAGCCGGGGGACGAGGTCATAACCTCCCCCTTTAGCTTTGTGGCCACAGCCGAAGCTATTGCCTATTGCGGCGCAACTCCAGTTTTCGTTGATCTAGAGCCAAAAACCTTCAATTTAGATGCATCAAAGATCGAGGAAAGCATAACCAAAAAGACCAAAGCCATTCTCCCTGTCCATCTTTACGGCCAAGCCTGCAAAATGGACAAAATTATGGAAGCAGCCAAAAAGAACAAGCTGGCCGTAATCGAAGACTGCGCCCAGGCCATTGGCGCTGAATTTGATGGCAAAAAAGTCGGCTCTTTTGGGGACACTGGTTGTTTTTCTTTTTTTCCTACCAAAAATCTGGGCTGTTTCGGCGACGGGGGCATGGTCACCACCAATGATGAGAAGGCTTATGAGGAGCTTCTTGCCCTCAGGAATCATGGCAGCCGTAAATCATACCATTACGATATGATCGGTCACAACAGCCGCCTGGATGCGCTTCAGGCCGCAATACTTCACGTGAAACTGCCCCTTTTAGAAAATTTTTCGCGCGCCAGAAGGAAAAATTCAAAATTATACCGCAAAATCATTAAAGAAATTGACCAAATCAGCCTGCCTTTTGAGTTGCCCAAGGGAAAACACGTATTCAATCAATATACGATTAGGGTCAAAGAGCGGGATAAGCTTTTTGAGTTCTTAAAGGCTAAGGGGATCGGCGTCATGGTTTACTATCCACTTTCTTTGCATTTGCAAAAAGCCTTTGCTTTCCTGGGGCACAAACCGGGAGATTTTCCGGAGAGTGAATCTGCCCAAAACGAAGTCCTTTCTCTACCTGTTTTCCCAGAGCTTCAAGAAAGTGAAATTGAGGCGGTCTGTGTTGCCCTAAAAGAATTCTATAAAAAATGAAAAAAAGTCGCGGCTTAAAAATCGGGGTGATCGGCGTTGGGACCATGGGGCAGCACCATGCCCGGATCTGTTCCCTTCTTCCGGGAATAAGACTTGCTGCGGTTGCCGATCCTGACACTAAAAGGGCCCATGAAATTGGAAGGCGATATGGAGCAGATGTTTTTAAAGATTATAAGGAAATGTTTCCGTTGGTTGAAGCGCTCATTATTGTTTCTCCAACCGAAACCCATTTTGAAATCGCAGAGCAATGTTTGAATGCTGGCAAAAACATCCTGGTTGAAAAACCGCTTGCTAAAACTTCTCATGAGGCACAAAGGCTGGTTGAGCTTGCCCGATCAAAAAATCTGATCCTGGCGGTTGGATTGATCGAGCGCTTTAATCCTGCCTATCAGGAACTGAGCAAGCTTGTCCGCAAAGAAAAGATCATTGGCATTCACGCGAAGCGCTTTAGTCCCTTCCCAGAAAGAATTACAGATGCAGATGTTGTTCAAGACATGATGGTGCACGATCTGGACCTCCTGGTCAACCTTCTTCCAAATGATGAAATTGAAGATTTAAAAGCTGAAGGGGCAAAGGTAAAAAGCAACAAGCTTGACAAGGTTAACACCACGATCTACTTCAAATCCGGGATCATTGCAAAAGTTGAGGCCGATAGAGTTTTTGGCATAAAAACAAGAAAAATTGCGGTAACCACCGAGCGCACTATAATCGAAGCAGATCTCCTGAACAAAAGAGTATACATCCGTGATCTGCAGCATCACATACCCAGTGTCCACCATGCGAAAAATATAGATCAGTTGACAGCCGAGCTTTCAGATTTTATAAAAGCGATCAAAAACAAAGCGCGGCCCAAGGTCGACGCAGAAGACGGACACAAGGTCCTTAAGCTTGCCGAAGAGGTAGAACGCGCATGCTCCTGACGCTTATTTCCTTTATTTTTGTTTTTACCATCATCACCATTGTGCATGAAGGCGGCCACCTTTATTTTGCAAAACGAGCCGGGATCCGCG
Organism: Candidatus Margulisiibacteriota bacterium; assembly: GCA_036448795.1. Lineage (GTDB taxonomy): Bacteria > Margulisbacteria > WOR-1 > O2-12-FULL-45-9 > O2-12-FULL-45-9 > JAZFXQ01. The sequence goes on from JAZFXQ010000142.1 coordinate 7,756, forward strand.
TGCATGAATTCGGAATCGGTTTCGGCCCTACCCTTTTTTCTTTCAAAAAAAATAATACAACTTACAAGATAAATCTTCTTCCGATTTTGGGATATGTAAAAATTGCAGGGATCGACACCGAAGACCCGCAGGAAAAAGAAACCCCGGATAATGAAAAATACTTTAATAAAACTGTTGGCCAAAAATTTTCATCTATTTTTGCTGGCCCAGTAATGAACCTCGTTCTGGGTTTTGCAATTTTTAGTTTTATTTTTATGATCATAGGAGTCCCGATTGGGATCTCAAACGAAATCTCCGCGGTTTCCCCTGGATCCGAAGCCGTAAAAATCGGACTGCAGGCCGGAGACCACTTAATTTCCATTGATGGAAAAACATATGAGAACGCCGAAGATGCGGTAAGGGTCATTCATCAAAGCGCAGACAAAGAACTTCAGCTGGGCATAAAACGAGAAGGCAAACATTTAACTCTCAAAGCCACCCCCAGTTACAATAAAAGATTAAAGATCGCCTTAATTGGCTTTTCGTTGAAGCCGGTCTATGAAAAAGTAAATCCAATTAAAGCTATCTATTATGGATTTAAGGAAACCGTTGGCCTTTTGTTATTGATTCTAACACTCTTAGGACGCCTCCTGGTGGGGAAGCTTTCTTTTGGAGATATTGCCGGCCCGGTTGGGATTGCCCAGATAACCGGCCAATACGCCCGTCATGGCATTTTATCCCTATTAAGCTTCCTAGCCTTCTTTAGTGTGAATGTGGCAGTTATAAATCTACTCCCCATACCAGCGCTAGACGGAGGAAGGATCTTTTTCGTGATCCTTGAGGCCATTCGCAGGAAACCGATTAGTATAGAAAAGGAAAATAAGGTACATTACGCGGGGCTATTTGTTCTCCTGGGACTGCTCGCAATACTAACCGTGAAAGATGTAATCAGGATCTTTATGCAGTAGCTTTCCTTCTAGCGAACACTTCTTTTGGCAGCCAGCAAGGTGTTTTTTAGAAGCATAGCAATGGTCATCGGCCCCACTCCACCCGGCACAGGAGTAATAAATGCAGCCCTGGTTTTTGCCGCCTCAAAATCGACGTCCCCAATCAGCTTCCCCTCTACCCTATTTACACCCACATCAATGACCACCGCCCCCTCCTTCACCATGTCTCCATGAATTATTCTTGGGCTCCCGACCGAGGCAACCAGAATATCCGCCCTCCGGCTAACCTCGCCCAGATCGTGTGTGCGCGAATGACAAATGGTTAAAGTAGCATGCCTTTGCAAGAGCAGAAGCGAGACAGGTTTGCCTACAATATTGCTCCGCCCAACCACCACTGCCTCCTTGCCTTTGATCTCTGTACCTGTGGATAATATGAGCTCGATAATGCCCTGGGGGGTGCAGGGGATAAAAAGCGGGTCTTCCCCCCTTAGCAATTTTCCCATGTTCAAGGGGTGGAGGCCGTCCACGTCCTTGGAGGGAGAAATCTCATTCAGTACCTTGACCGGATCTATCTCCTTTGGCAAAGGCAGCTGAACCAGAATTCCATGCACTGACTTATCCTTGTTAAGACGCCTTACCAAATCGATAACTTGCTCTTCCTTGATTGACGCGGGTTTCCGAAGAGTCTCCGACGCTATTCCAACTTCAGCGCATGCCTTTTCTTTGTTGCGGACATAGATCTGGGATGCCGGATCATCGCCAACCAAAACTACGCAAAGCCTTGGGGTAACGTTCTTTTCCTTCTTAAGCTTTTCAAGCTGCCCGGCAACTTCGCCCCTTATCCTCATGGCAATGCTTTTTCCATCAATTATCTTGGCCATAAGTTATCCACACTCCTTATCCACAGCCTACTTGCCAACACAGAAGCGCTCAAAAATGGTGTTGATCACTTCCTCGGAAACCATCTCTCCGGCAACCTCTCCCAAGGCTACAACCGCACCCTTTAGATCGATGGATATAAAGTCAACCGGCATAGATTGGCTCCCGCTTTTTGAAGCCCGCACAAGAGCCTCTTTTGCACGAGCCAGACATTCTTTGTGCCTGGTGTTTATCACAACCGCCTCCCCAAACGGCTGGAACAAATGGGATTGAATATATTTAAACACACCCTCCTTGAGCTCCTCTATCCCCTCTCCAGTTAGGGCAGAAACTTTAAAGGTCGGCGAACCATTTGCAAGCCTACCAAGCTCGTTTTGGTTAATCCTTACCCCAAGGTCAATCTTATTCAAAACTAGCACCATCTGCTTGCCAGAGGCCCTGCCTAACACCGCTTTATCCAGGCTATCGAGCTCGGCCGAGGCATCAATTACAACCAGTGTGAAATCAGCCGCATCAAGCTCCTTCCGGGCCCTTTCAACCCCCAACTCCTCTGCCCTGTCCTTTGGGTGGCGAATCCCAGCGGTATCGATTATCCGAAGAGGCATCCCCTGGACATTAACTGTCTCCTCGATCGCATCACGGGTCGTACCAGGCAGCTCCGCGACAATAGCCCTCTCCTCCCCCAAAAGTGTATTCAATAAACTGGACTTGCCCACATTGGGCTTTCCGATAATGACAGTTGGTAGTCCCACACGATATATCCTGCCAGAATCTGCAGTTGCCAGCAGTTTGTCGATCTCTTGGATACTGCCCCCCAACCTCTTAACAAACTGATCATAGTTAAGCTCAGGAAGATCATCAGGAAAATCAATCAGGGCCTCTAGCTCTGCCAACATATCCACAAGCCCGGACCTGGTTCCTTTAACAATATTCGAGAGCCTTCCCTCTAATTGCCTGACAGCGAAACCAGCACCATGAACAGTCTGGGCATTGACCAAATCTAAGACCGCCTCAGCCTGAGCAAGGTCTAGTTTTCCATTGAGAAAAGCCCGCCTGGTGAACTCCCCTTTTTGAGCAAGTCGAGCCCCGGAATCTAGGGCCAAAGCAAGCACCCTTTGCACAACTGGCAAGCCACCATGACAGTAAAACTCAACCACATTCTCGCCAGTATAGCTTTTAGGAGACCGCATAAGACAAGCCAACACCTCATCAACCTTGAGATCGGTTTTTGGGTCGATCAGCCAGCCATGAACCATCCTATGGCTGTCAATCATTGAGCCATTTGAACAAACAAAAAGACAGGCAAGGATCTCCTTGGCCCTTTCTCCGCTGACCCTCACCACCCCTACCCCTCCAACCCCAAGCGGGGTTGCAATCGCAGCTATAGTGTCGTCAGCCGCATGTTTCACGTGAAACACCTACTTGCGGGGCGCAATGACCAGCCTCCTCTCTCTTCCCTCTCCCTTGCTGTATGTCGTAATCTTAGGATCACCCTGCAAACACAAATGAATTATCCGGCGGTCTCCTGCCCCCATGTGTGGAAGAACCTTTTCCTCGCCAGTCCTGGCCACCTCATCCGCTGCCTCCTTTGCCAACCGCTCTAAAGCCTGCCTCCTCTTGACCTTATAACCTCCAGCATCAACGCTTAC